>JBKCTR010000769.1:0-3868 GCA_046318755.1 Planctomycetaceae bacterium | reverse complement strand
GGCTTGGACGGGGGTGCGGCCCAGAGCGGAACAGGAATTCCCCCACCCGCCAAGCAGACCGCCAGCCCGATCACCAACGATCGACGGACGATGTTGTTCATGGTGGAGACCTGCGAATCGGAGGAACCTCCGCGGCTGGCGAAAGTGATCAGAAAATGGTCAGTCGCCCGCCACCGACCGCTCCGTGGTGGGCGTATCGGACAAATCGGTTCTGTCACATGAGACGAAATCAATGATTTCATCGATCTGGCGAATTGTTCGCAGGAAACCGGTGTTGAATTCCCCGCCCCCATTCGACACACTGCCGACCCACGGGGTTGTCCCGTGGAATCGAATGCCCACCCGGCGTCTTCCCCAGGCGTCTCCCTCCCTCCTCCGGGATTTGTCGCATGCGATCCTTCCCCTTCCTCGGGTTGTGGTGCTGTCTGACCACCACCTGGATTGGAACCCTGCTGATGGCCGGTCCTCCCGCTTCGTCTGCTCCCGGTGCCCCCCTCGCCCAGACGCCCGCCGCAGGCACCGCCACCTCCGCTCCAGCGGTGGCCGAGATCAACGGGCGTCTGCCGCCAGGCTACGAGCGCCCCGCCCCCAACCCCCGCCAATCGCGCAGTGTGGTGATGTCTCGGAATGGCATGGCCGCCACCAGCCAGCCCCTGGCGGTCCAAACGGCGTTGCGAGTGCTGCAGTCGGGGGGGAACGCCGCCGACGCCGCCATCGCCGCCAGTGCCGTGATCGGTGCGACCGAGCCCATGAGCTGCGGCATTGGGGGGGACCTGTTCGTTCTGTATTGGAATGCCGAGTCACGCACGCTGCATGGATTGAATGCCTCGGGGCGCAGTCCCCGGGCGCTCTCACGCGACAAGTTCCGCGAACTGGGACACAAAGACATTCCCGTGTTCGGCCCTCTCAGTTGGTCGGTCCCGGGCTGTGTTGACGGTTGGGAGGAACTCCGCACGAAGTTTGGTTCGAAGCCCCTGCCCGAGCTGCTGCAGCCGGCGATTGACTACTGTGAAGAGGGCTTCCCGGTCTCCGAGGTCATCGCCGCCAGTTGGCAAGCTTCGGAAAAGAGCCTGGCGGAATGGCCCGATTCGGCCGAGACCTATCTGCCCGAGGGGCGGGCACCGCAGGCTGGCGAAGTCTTCCGCAATCCGCGTCTGGCCCAGTCGTACCGTCAGATCGCCGAACTGGGTCGCGATGCCTTTTACAAGGGACGCATCGCCCGCAAGATTGTGGAGTTCAGCGAGCAGAACGGCGGCTTCCTCTCACTCGACGATTTCAGTCAACACACCAGTACCTGGATTGAGCCGGTCTCAACCAACTACCGCGGCTACGATGTCTGGGAACTCCCCCCCAATGGTCAGGGAATTGCCGCGCTGCAGATGTTGAATGTACTCGAAGCCTACGACCTCAAAAAACTCGGGCCCCAGAGTCCCGAGTACCTGCACCTGCTGATCGAAGCCAAGAAACTCGCCTTCGCCGACCGGGCCAGGTTCTATGCCGACCCCGAATTCACCACCGTCCCCGTCGCCGAGCTGATCTCCAAAGACTACGCCACCCGTCAGCGCCGGCGGATCGATCCCGACAAGGCGGCGACCGACGTCCCCCCGGGTGATCCCAAACTCTCCCACGGAGACACCATCTATCTCACGGTGGTCGATTCCGAACGCAACTGCTGCTCGTTCATCCAGAGCATCTACCACGGATTCGGGTCACAGGTGGTGCCGGGCGATGTCGGCTTCGCCCTGCAAAACCGGGGAACCCTCTTTTCGCTCGACGAGACGCACCCCAACACTTTCGAACCGGGCAAGCGTCCCTTTCACACCATCATTCCCGCGTTTGTCACGCGCGAAGGAGAGCCGTGGCTCTGCTTCGGCGTGATGGGGGGCGACATGCAGCCCCAGGGTCATGTGCAAATTCTCGTCAACCTGATCGACTTCGGCATGAACGTGCAGGAGGCGGGGGACGCCGCCCGCGTGCAGCACATCGGCTCGGCCACCCCCACCGGGCAACCGATGGATCCGCAGGGGGGCACTGTGCAGGTCGAAGCCGGCATTCCCGAGATCACCCGGGAGGCACTGCGGGCCAAGGGGCACAAGGTGGTGAAGGCGGTCGGCTCGTTCGGGGGCTACCAGGCGATCCAGATCGACATGAAGAACGGCGTACTGCACGGCGGCACCGATCCGCGCAAGGACGGAGCGGCGGCGGGCTATTGAAGCTGGCAGGCACGCTTGCGGATTGCGCCGGCGATGGAAAGACTGGGGGCTGCCCGGGTTTCCTCCATTCCAGGTGGGGGTGCTGTTCCCCGATCCCCGCCTTCCTCCGTCCGATGGCTCACCCCCATGTCGCTCGCCCGCACTCCCCTGTTTGATTGGCATGCCGCACACGGTGGCCGCCTCGTTGACTTCGCCGGCTGGGAAATGCCGGTCCAGTACACCTCGATCGTCCCCGAGCACAAGGCGGTCCGCACCGCCGCTGGTCTGTTCGACATCGCCCACATGGGGCGGCTCTATTTCCGAGGCCCCCAGGCAGCCCAGGCGCTGGAATCGCTGCTCACCAACGACGTCCTCTCGCTGCAGCCCGGGCAGGTCCGCTATTCGCTGCTGACCAACGACACCGGCGGCATCCTCGACGACGTGCTGGTCTATCGCCTGGCCCACGAACACCTGCTGGTGGTGAATGCCTCGAACCGGCTCAAAGCCGTCGGCTGGATTCAGCGGCACCTCGGTTCCTTCGACGTGACCCTGCACGATGAAACCACCACCCGGTGCATGCTGGCCCTGCAGGGCCCCCGGGCTCTCGACCTGCTGCAGCCGTTCGTCCCGCAGCCTCTCGCCCCGATCCCGTACTACCACGCGATCGAGACCACCATCGGCACCGCTCCGGCCCTGGTCAGCCGCACGGGTTACACCGGGGAAGATGGCTTTGAGATCATCCTCCCCAATTCAGCCGCTGTCGACTTGTGGGAGCGTCTCATCGCCGCCGGGGCCTCGGTGGGGTTGCTCCCCTGTGGGCTGGGCTGCCGCGACACCCTGCGTCTCGAGGCGGCCATGCCCCTGTATGGGCATGAACTCAACGAGCAGATCGACCCCCTCTCGGCGGGTTTGAAGTTCGCCGTGAAGCTGGAGGGACGCAGCTTCCCCGGTCACCCCTCCCTCGTGGCGCGGCAGCGCGATTCCAGTCTGCCCCGGCGGGTGGGTCTGCGGCTCGCCGGTCGCCGCATCGCCCGCGAAGGAACCGTGGTGCACTTCGGGGGCAGTGCCGTGGGGCAGGTGACCAGCGGCACCTTCTCTCCCACCCTCGAACAATCTCTGGCAATGGCCTACGTGACCCCCGAGGCAGCCGCGGTGGGAACCCCGGTGACGGTCGACATTCGCGGCCAGCACGAACCGGCCGAGGTGGTGAAACTGCCGTTCTATAAGCGTCCCGCGAGTGCGAAGTAGGGGCGGGTGCCCCGGCGGCTCAATTTGCTTGACTGTCCCTCTTTCTGGAGAGTTCTTCCATGATTCAGGTGGTTGCCACGGGACATGTCTCCCCCCCCATCGCCGAGCCTCCGCACGAACGGGTCGCCGCCTTCACCAGCCTGTTTGTCGCCCAGTCGGGCACGGTGGTCTGCGGATTCCAGTTGGGCTCGGCCAAGCATGCCGTTGATTGCACGTTGCGGCTCTGTCACTTGACCGATGGGCACTCGACCGATGGGCACTCGACCGATGCGGGCCAGACGTGGAGCGTGCTGACCCCGCGGTTTCCCACCGAAATCGAAGGCCTCCCCGGCTCGCTGGCGGGGGCCGAGATTGTGGAGCCGACCCCCGGCACGTGGCTGCTGGTCAGCACGTGGTTCGCCCGCGCCGATCCCACCCGGCCACTGTTC
>JBKCTR010000768.1:0-2296 GCA_046318755.1 Planctomycetaceae bacterium | reverse complement strand
CTGGATCGGCAACGGGGTCGTGGCGGTTCCGATGGTTCCTGTGATTGCCTCCGCGCCCGCCTCCAGCACGAGAATGTTCCCCTGCACCAGCGAGGAACCCGAAGCGGCCAGCAGAGAACCATGGGCCGACAGCACAATCGGTGCCTGGGCCAGCGTCACGATGGAAAAGTTGCTGACCGACTGGTTCGATCCATTCGCCGCGGTCCCCCCCGTGAAGCCCATGTAGGCCGACTGGGCCAGCAGCACATCCGCCAGGCTGGATTGCGTGTACGAAGTGGTGAAGGTCTCGTTGGTGACCGTGTCGGTCAGGGTTTGGACCAGCAGATTCTGCTGCGCGTTGTAGACCAGCGAGACGGCGATGGGGTGCCCGGAGGCCAGATTGACCGCACCGGTCGGCAGCAACGCGGGAATGACTCCGTCGGTGGCGAGGGCGGTGCCACTGCCGCCGCCAATTCCCAGCAGCAGGCCGACGCTGTTCTGGATTCCCGCGTAACCGTACCCGGCTCCCGCGCTGCCGAGGGCGGTCAATCCGCTGGGATCGTTCTGGAACACCAGGGCCAGGCCTTGATCACCCCCCGCCTGACCGGTGTAGGTGAAGTCGACCTGGAACGAGCTGGAGACCGGCAACGGTGTCCCGTACCACAGCGCGGTCGCCGAATTCGGCTTGGTCTGCGTGGTGACGGTCACGGCGTTGTTGAGGATGCTGGGGGTGACGGCTCCACTCGAAGCGACGGAGTTCCAGCCGGCGTTGCCCGTCTGGAAGCTGGCCGACTGCAGGGGCTGGTACTGGAAGTCACCAATGGTCTGCGTGGCGGTTGTCGCGCCGTCGCCCCCGGTGAAGCCGAGGATCGCGGTGTTCGCCCCGACGATCTGCGCGATGTTGACGTTGGCTTGTTGAGTGGTGAAGACCTGCCCGGTGATCGTGTCGACCAAGGTGACATTCAAGGTCTCGGTCAGTGGGTTGAAGACGAGGCTCACCTCGATGGGATGACCACTGTTGAGCGCCACCGGGGAGGTCGAGCTGTAGCTCGAGGTGCCGATGTTCCCTTGGGTCGCGAACTGGAATCCCACCCCCTCGGCCCCGTTGTCGCTGAAGATGTCGAGAATCACCGCCACGCTGCTGACGATGCCCGCATAGCCGACGCCACCTCCGCCCCCTCCCACGGCGCCGGTCCCCCGGCCATCATTCTGCAGCACAAAGGCCACCCCATCCGCCCCATTGGCCATGCCGGTGTAGGTGTAGGTGACAGCGAACGGCTGATCGACCCGCACGGGCGTACCATACCAGGCGGCGTTGGCGGTGTTGGTGGTTCCCGCGGTGGTCAACGTGAGCAGGTTGTTGCTGATGGTCGCAGTGGCGCCGCCATTGTTGGCCAGGCTCCAGCCGGAACCATTGGTTCCCATCCCGACGACGGGTTGCTGCGCGGTCGACGAAACGGCAATGGAGTACAGGGTAAAATTGCTGATCGATTGATTGGAGGTCGTGCCGCCGTCACCCCCGGTGAAACCCAGCGTGGCCGTGTTGCCGCCGGTGATCGTGGCGAGATCGATTCCCGTAGTGACCGAGGTGTATTGATCTCCGTTGACGGTATCGGTCAGTATGACAGTCACCGTCTGGGCCACCGGATCGTACGAGAAGACCACTTCGATGAGATGGCTGGAATCGAGGGCGACAGGCCCCGTGTTCGACAGAGTCCAGCTCGCGCCGTTGGTGGCGATCGCCATCCCCGAACCACCCACCCCGTTTCCACTATAGATGTCGAGCACCAGCGCGAGGCTGTTCCCGATGCCGGCATAGCCCACACCGCCCCCCGTGGACCCAACGGCCGAGGTCCCCGAGGAACTGTTCTGCACGACGAGTGCGACTCCGTCGGCACCATTGGCCTGCCCCTGATACGAGAACCCAACCGCGAACGGCGCATTGACAGCGAGCGGGGTGTCGAACCAGGCCGCATTGGCCGTGTCTGTGGAGCCCGCTTGGGTGAGCGACAGGACATTGTCTTCGATGCTCGCGTGATCACCCTCGCCATTGACCAGGGTCCAGCCGGTCCCATTCTGTCCGAAGCCGGAGATCAAGGTTCCACCAGAAACCGTCACCCCCGAGGCCTGTTGGGTCGAGATGGTGTCGATGACGAGGTCGCCGGTCGAAGCGAGATAGACCCCTTCGCTGCCGGTGGCCGAGACGGCTCCCGAGCCGATCATCGCGACGGTGAGCGGTTGGGCGGCGATTCCAATCGTCCCCCCGACGGCATTCAGGTCGAGCGAGGTGGCGCTCAAGACAGCCGAGGACTGCTGC
>JBKCTR010000767.1:0-3660 GCA_046318755.1 Planctomycetaceae bacterium | reverse complement strand
CCCTGACGCCCCAACCCCCGACGCCCGCCCCCGCGCCTGACACCAGACGCCTCGCACCCGCCACTCGAATCCGCGCATCGCATCCAAGCACCCAAAACAGCGCTTGCGGCGGCGGCCGATGCCGCAGGTGCATCCGCAGTGCGTCGACCGCTTGATCCCGACACAAACATTCCAATCCGGGGGCTGCCGCCGACATCAAACGAAACGACAACCGACAAACGCGAAGACCGTGGATCCCGGCACGGCCACCCCGGGAGGGGTTGAAGAAATTAGCCGGGGGTTGAGCGAAGCGACACCCCCGGAACGCGGCCGAAAACACGCCGGCACCCCGGAGGGGTGCGTGAAAGCGTGCATCAATGGAGCGACGGGGGCGGGAATCTGACGCGGTGAGGTGCCGATTCCCCGCGAGCCAGACACTGGTCCATCCGCGTCCATCCTGCTGGAAACGGTCGACGACGCTGACTGACGTCCAACACCACCCCCGCCCAAATTGCGAACCCACGCTTTCACGCACCCCGACCGGGGTGCCGCGCCCTGTTGGGGCCGGCGGACCGGAGGTGTCGCTTCGCTCAACCTCCGGCTAATTTCACCGACCCCTATCGGGGTCGACGGACGGCGACTTCGTCGCACGCAATGTGGTTGATCGGCTCGGTGTCCCGCACACAAAGCCAGCGTGATCACAATCTCTCCTCTCTCGGCCCTTGCTATTCAAGATATCGTGCTTCGAAGGGCACTCCGGCCCGTTGCAGCAGATGGATCAGTTCGTCCCGAAAGCTCTGTTTGCGGTGGTGTTTTTCCTGATCGGCAATGTAACCCCGCACCGACGCCCGCGTGGTGGCACCGAGTGTGAATGCAGCGTACCCCTCCTGCCATTGGAACGACTTGTCGCCGATGGCGTGATGGACCCACGCCGAGGAGCCCTTTTTGAGTTCACGCATCACCTCGGACAGCGTATGGGTCGCCTTCAAACCGACCAGCAGGTGCACGTGATCTTCGACACCTCCCACGATTTCGCAAACACCCCCCATCCCTCTGATCGAACCGCCGAGGTATTCATGGAGACGCGGCATCCACGTCGGCTTGATTCGGAGCTCACGGTTCTTCGTTGCGAACACAAGGTGGTAATGCAGGCTCAGATAGGTTGACATGGGAGGGCTGGACCTCAGGGTTTTTAGGGCAACATCAAGGAAGCGTATTGCACCATCTTCGTTTGGGAAACCGACTGCGTAGCGCTTGAATTCGTACGCCCAGTGGGAAGACCGCTGGATCCCGGCACGGCCACCCCGGAGGGGTTGAAGAAATTAGCCGGGGGTTGAGCGAAGCGACACCCCCGGAACGTGCCCCCCAACACACGCCAGCACCCCGGAGGGGTGCGTGAAAGCGGGCATTGACGAATCGACGGGGGCTGTAATCTGACACGGTCGGCAGCCGATGGTCAGGGGACCACACACCGGTCCATTCCGCGTTCATCACGCCGGAAACGACCGACGACGACGACGACGACGTTCAACACCCCCCCCGGCCGAATTGCGAACCAGCGCTTTCACGCACCCCTACCGGGGCAGGGCTTCCAACATGAACGCCCCTATCGTAACTTGACGGATGAGAACCAAGAGCTGGAGCTCTGGGTAGTCGACATGGAGGTGCGGGAAGATGGCTCTTTCTCCGTTGTTTGAGACGTTCATCGAGAACAGTCCAATCTGTGTGATGGCGCGAGTGATTCTCGAGCGCATTTTTGACCCCGGACGAATCGATGATGTCTTTGAACGGACTGCGAAGTCGGGGTTCACGCGGGAGCTTTTGTTCTCGTCGCTCATTCATCTGATGGGTGATGTCGTTTTGGGAGTGCGCCCCAGCGTGCATGCTGCGTTTCAGGCACTCGAGGAAGCAAATGCAATCAACGTTTCGCTGACGGCCGTCTACAACAAACTCAACCGTGTCGAGCCGGTGGTTTCGGCGGCTCTCGTACGGGAGTCAGCTTTTGAGGCAGGACGCCTGATTGACACGCTCGAGGCACGTCTGCCCACCTGGTTGCCGGGGTATCGCTGTCGTATTCTCGATGGAAACGCCCCGTCGGCGACAGAGCATCGGATCGAGGAATTGCGTTATACTTGGGCAGCCCCACTCCCCGGCAAGATTCTGGTGGTCTTGGATCAGGAACGAATGCTGGCGGAGGAGGTCTTTCTGACGGAAGACGGCCATGCTGGGGAACGCAGCTTGCTGCCCGATCTTGTCAATTGCGTGCAGCCCCGGGATGTCTGGATTGCAGATCGTAATTTCTGCACGATCCCGTTTATGTTCGACATCCATGGGCGGGGCGCGTGTTTCGCGATTCGTCAACACGGGAGCCTCAAAGGCACGCTTGTTGGACGCCGACGAAAAATCGGCCGTGGCTCCACTGGGATGGTGTATGAGCAGACCATCTCCCTGACAGGGCGGGACGAGGGGCAGACGCTGGAGTTTCGACGGATCACCGTGCCATTGACTCAGGCGACACGCGATGGGGATGTGGAAATCCACATTCTGACAAACCTGCCTCAGGCAGATGCCGACGCGGTCGCGATCGCCGAACTCTATCGCAAGAGATGGACGATCGAGACGCTGTTTGCGGAAGTGACCAAAACGCTGCAATGTGAAATCCAGACATTGGGCTATCCCAAGGCGGCTTTGCTTGCCTTCTGCCTGGCGCTGCAGGCATCGAACGCTGTGGCGGTTCTGAAGGCGGCCCTTCGTACAGTGCATGGCGCGGAAAAAGTCCAGAAGGAAGTGTCAGGCTACTTCCTGTCGCTCGAGATCAAAGGGGTTTATGCCGGCATGATGATTGCGATTCCGGACAAACACTGGAAACCGTTTCGCAAACTTCCCCTCTCGAAGTTGGCTGCGCTACTGATCCGCATGGCCCGCCACGCGAAGCTCGCGAGATACAAAAAGCATCCGCGTGGTCCCAAGAAGCCACCCCCGAAAAAGACGGCCTACAAAAACGGTGGCCACGTTTCCACGTTCAAGCTGATCAACGGGATCGAGTGATCATGTTGGAAGCCCTGCCCCATGACACCATTTTGCCGGGCACCAGGCTGTGCCTGCACGGGCAAGACGACCCCATCACCGGTTGCCAGCAGTTCGATCACGCGAAGACTTCGTCGATGACATGTCCTTCATTGACTGTCGGACGTTCCGGACGCCCCTGATGGGGGTAGATCAACTGTGTGTGGTCGAGCCCCATCAGCTCGAGGATCGTGGCATGCAGGTCACGCACATGCACCCGGCGCTCGACGGCCTTCAGTCCGAACTCGTCCGTGGCCCCGATTACCTGTCCTCCCTTGACTCCTCCTCCAGCCAGCCACATCGAAAACCCGTGTGGATCGTGGTCCCGTCCGTCTCCCTTTTCCGACATCGGTGTCCGGCCAAACTCTCCTCCCCAGATCACCAGTGTCTGGTCGAGCAGCCCCCGTTGCTTCAGGTCCCGCAGCAATCCCGCGATGGGCTGGTCGGTGGACCTGCAAAGACGCGTGTGATTGTCTTCGATCTTGGTGTGCGCGTCCCATTGGCTCCCAGAACCCGAATAGAGCTGCACAAACCGCACGCCCCGTTCCACCAACCGGCGCGCCAGCAGGCAGTTTCTGCCAAATGCCGCAGTGGCCTTGTCTTGCATTCCGTAAG
>JBKCTR010000766.1:0-3393 GCA_046318755.1 Planctomycetaceae bacterium | reverse complement strand
GAAATTCGCTGGCGTAACATTTTCGCGCGGGAGATTGGCCCCGAGGAGGCCCGGCAGACGCTGGCCGCCGCCGATCAGGAACGGAAGAACCGCCTGGCCCAGGGGTTGGCCCTGCATGTGTCGTTCGATCAATCCCTGGAGGCCGACTTCTCGCGGGGAGACCGGAAATGCTACGTGCAGCAGGGGGCCGATCTGGCACCGGCGGGGACCACCCCCGAAGTGCAGTTGGTGGCCGACGGAGGGAAATTCGGAGGGGGGCTGTACTTCGTCAAGAAGAACAACCACCGCCCGGCGTACCGGGATGCGGGGGTGCTGGGCTACAACAGCCGCCGGTGGGGGGCCTCGGTCTCGGTCTGGCTGAAGCTCGATCCCGACCGCGATCTCGAGCCGGGGTATTGCGACCCTGTGCAGATTGTGGGGGACGATTTGAAGAAGGGGTTCATCTTCCTCGAATGGTCGAAGGACGAGACCCCGCGGTTCTTCCGGTATGCGATCCGGCCGCTGTTTCCGATCTGGAACCCCGACAACGTGCAGTGGGGCGACATCCCGTTTGCGAAGCGGCCGATGGTGCAGGTGGAGAAGGCGCCCTTCTCGCGTGAGGCGTGGACGCACGTGGTGTTCTCGGTCGACAACGTGAATGACAAGACGCGTCCGCAGATTGGCCGGCTGCACCTCAACGGCAAGCTGCAGGGAACGATTGAGAACTGGGATCTGACATTTGACTGGAATCCCGAGAAGGTGTTGCTGGTGCTGGGGGCGGCGTATGTGGGGCACCTGGATGATCTGGCGGTGTTCGATCATCCGCTGACCGATGGAGAGATCCAAACCCTCTACCGCCTGCCCCAGGGGGTGGGCGAACTGCGGGCTCGTTGAGTCCCGCCAGAACGGCAGAACATCGTTTTCGGACCGCGGCAGGATGGTGGCGGCGCACCTTGTGTGGTTCGTGGCACCGGCTTCCGGCTGATGCAGGCGGCTCGACTCCTCTGGCTCGCAGCGCGCGGTCAAGTCCAATCGCGGCGCGATCGCTGCGGCCCAGGGGAAGGGGGGGCATGCCGTACCACAAGGGGGGGCAGGGGCCATTCCAGTGATGGGGACCGGCTTGGTCTCCAGCGTCCTCAACGGCTCCGCGATGACACGAAATCTCGCCGGACGTCGACGCACCACACGGCGGATGGCAGGGGACGGCCGTTATGGGATGTTCGGGGTCATCCAATCACCAGGGTCATCACTTTTGACCTCCAACCTATACAAAACAATCGAATTTCCAGACGGAGTTGAACCCCGGGGCCGCCTCAGATTTGAGCACCGGTGCTGAACGGGAACCCCCGACAGAGCACAGGTGGTCTCGAGGGCTGGCTTCCCTTGGTCGTCTCGGACAGGGCAATCCAAAACCGAGAGAAATCAGCTTCGCAAGGTCGGGAGTAAAGTGGCGACCTGCACGGCTGTTGCGAGTGCGTTGGCGAGGTTCAGAGACCTTCGGACCAACGCGGGTTTGTCAATCGCGCGACTGTCGCCGGAAGTTGAGGACTTGGGGCCTGACCGAACGATCCCGCGGAGAGATGAACGGATATGCTCGTGTGTGCACTCCATCGCCATGAGAAGCATGTTCGTCTCGTGGATGGAGAAACTCGGCAGGATCGGCGAGCCGGGTGGGGCGATTGGTTCGCGTCAGGAACAGCGAAGTCCATCAGCTTGGGTGGAGTTTATTGGCTCGATGGGACGAAGGTGTCGTGGAGAGGGAGTCCAAGGAAATGGGCCAATTGGGCTTGGCATGGACCTGTGTGGTCACTTGACAAAAGTCAGATCAAAACACTATGCATTTTTTAGTTTTGGTTTTTGTTCCAGTAGTGACAGTTGTTCCCACACGTCCGATCGGTCTTGTCCGCCGCGTTTCGTGTGGTCCACTCCTCAGCTGTCGATGGGTTGTCGGTTTTGGTTGTCGGTTGGTCCCGGGAAAGGTCAGGCCTTTCCGAGGGCTGGTTGTGGATGTGGCACGCGACAAGGTCGTTCGGTGTCACGATGTTGGGTCGTCGTGAAGTGCCCCCCCCGAGTGGGAGGGGTCTCAGTTCCCGTGGCGTCCTGAGGGGCGCGGGCTGAGTCGAGCCGGTTTTCTGCCATCGCTGGGCCGCCAACGCCCGGCACTTTCTCGAGAGGGATGCTGTCATGGTGCGATTTTGTTTTCGGCGGTTCTTGGCTCAGACGCTGCAGTTGACCCGGCGTCCGTTGCGGAGGCCCCGACGGGTCCGCTCGGAGATGGTCCAGGCGCTCGAGACCCGTTCGCTGCTCTCAGTCGCCATGGTGCGGGACATCAATCCGGTTGGGCAGGCCTGGAATGCAGAAGATAACTCTTGGCCGGTGACGGATCTGATGACGGAAGTGAACGGAACGCTGTTTTTCTCGGCCAACGACGGCATCCACGGCAAAGAATTGTGGAAGAGTAACGGCACCTCTGCGGGCACGGTCATGGTCAAGGATATACAGCCCGGCCTTGGCGGAAGCCTCCCCGTTGGTATGACGAATGTGAACGGGACTCTGTTCTTCGTCGCCTTGACCTATCCCCACGGTTGGGAGTTATGGAAGAGCGATGGCACCTCGACCGGAACTGTGCTGGTCAAGGACATTGACCCCGCAGGAAACAGTTATGTCTGGAACCTGACAAATGTCAGTGGGACACTTTTTTTCAGTGCTTCAAACTCCGCTGGCAACGAACTGTGGAAAAGCGACGGCACCTCGACCGGCACCGTCCTTGTCAAAGACATCGACCCTTCCGGCAACAGCTATCCCAGTGATTTCGTCAACGTCAACGGCACTCTGTACTTCTCTGCCTACACTGAGAGTGCCGGCTACGAATTATGGAAAAGCAATGGCACCTCGACTGGTACCGTCCTCGTCAAGGACATTTTCAGCGGTATTGACTGGGGCAATCCCGACGAACTGACCAACGTGAACGGGACGCTGTATTTCCAGGCCGCCGACAGCAGCAGCACCAGCTACGAATTATGGAAGAGTGACGGAACCTGTGCCGGTACGGTGATGGTCAAGGATATCAACACCTTAGGCAGCAGCGATCCCTACCAATTGACCAACGTCAACGGGACGCTCTTTTTCCGGGCCTCCAACGGCAGCGGCTCCCAATTGTGGAAGAGCAACGGTACCTCGACCGGCACCGTCCTGGTGAAGACCATTCTCAGTGGCAACGAATTCGATGCACTCAACTTTTTTGCGAATGTGAATGGAGCCTTGTTTTTCGTGGCCAATGATGGCATCAGCAGTTGGGAATTGTGGAAGAGTGACGGCACTTCGACGGGCACCCAAATGGTCAAGGACATTTGGCTCGGCGGTGAATCGAGTCAAATCGAGTCTTTGATCAATGTGAATGGAACCGTGTTTTTT
>JBKCTR010000765.1:0-2529 GCA_046318755.1 Planctomycetaceae bacterium | reverse complement strand
GTACTGCGATAGTATATGGATGCCACTAGTGTACATAGCAATGCCAATAATCACCATTTTGTACAGTTTTTCGGAAATGGTGGAAATGTTTTTGGCGTAGAGGGTTACGCCAATTGTCCGGGAAGCAGAGACGTAGGGTGGTCCCGTGTTTCTATAGGATAGCCCGGGTTTCTCAGTCATGATCACTGCACAAGGTAGATCGATCTCCGGCCCTTGCAGAGATACCGAGGCATTGGCGAACGCCGATTGTTCCCAACCTGTTCGTCAATTTCCTTGTTCGGTTCCTCTAGACTGAGAGGGTCTGTCAACTCCACTCATGCCCCCTGATCGCGATTCCTCAGGTCGCCCTTCGTGACAGAATCTTCCGAGGGAACCCATCTCATGGAGACGAAAACAGACCGTTCAGCCGGGGGCTCCCCCCTGGGGGATTGGAACAGTCTACTGATCGGTGGTTGCATCGGTGCTCTGATTGGTGCTCTCTTCGTGGGGTTGGTCGCGAAGATGGAGAACCCTCTCGGCGACCCAGGGCTGTCGGAAACGCGATTGATCCAACAGCTCCAGCAGGCCCGCACGATTTTGACGGCCTGGGACGTTCTGGCGCTTCCCGTTCTGGGTCTCATCGTGCTGGGGACACACGAAATTGGCCATGTTCTCGGCGGCCTGTCGCAGGGGATGCGGTTCTTGATGTTGATCGTCGGACCGTTCGGCTGGCACGCCACGGTTTCCGGAACGAGATTCCAGTGGAACACCAATCTGGGACTGATGGGAGGCCTTGCCGCCACCTTGCCAAGGCAATTTGGTGACTCGCTTCGTCGGCAGTTGCTGGTGATGATCGCCGGGGGGCCGCTCTTCAGCCTCTTGCTCGCGATTTCGGCAACAGCGCTGGCAACCATCTCTGATCCGCGTTTTGCGGCGTATTGCACATTCATCGGCGGCACTTCGTTCGGCATCTTTCTGGTGACGCTGCTGCCTCTACGCACCAGTGGTTTTATGAGCGATGGCAGGCAGCTTATCGATGTCCTGAAGGGGGGCAGCCCCAGCCTTGAGCGACACGCGCAGCTGCAGATTCTGGCACAAAGTCTAGACGGCATTCGGCCCCGTGATTGGGATTCCTGGGCGATCGACCAACTGTCGAGGGCTGACTCGACAGATCCGCAGTCGCATGCCGCCAGTTGGATGATTCTGCTCGCCCGGGCGATGGATTGCCGACATGATGCCGAGATCGCGCACTACCAGGCCTTGCTGGAGAAGAGTGTCGCTGGCTACCCGGCAGGCTTCAGGCAATCCATTCATGTGGAGCTCGCCATCTGTGCGTGGCTGGCTGGGGATACCGACGCCGTGCGCCGCCATCTGAAGGCGAGCCAAGGCGGGATCGTCGAGGAATCCCGCCGGCTTCTCGCCAACGCGGCACTTGCCAAGCTCGAGGGACGGGATGCGGACTGCGAGCGGGATCGTCTGCTGGCAATCCAGGCCCTGGCCGATGCATCCGACGCCGGGCAAAGCAAGCTGACGGAAGATCAACTGGCGATGTTGGCACTCAGTTCGTGACTGTTGTCTGGCGCGGGATCGTCGACGTACCCCACGGCGGGTGGGGGTCGGGGCGGGATTTTCGATCAGGCCGTGGCGACGAACCTATTGGTTTGTCGGTCCCGTCGTTGCAGCGAGTTCATCTTCGTCGAGGTGTTTTGCCTTGCAGGCTGGACGCCTACGCCGCGGCCTGTGGTCGAGAGAGGAGATCAGAGAGAGTGGAGCAGTCGATACGGCAAGATGGGGGTGGCCATTTTGCCCTCACCCTGCGGCCGGGGGCCGAGAGAGTAGAGCAAGAGAGAGTGGAGTCGTAGAGACGGAAGGACGCAGTGTCTGTGTGGCCCTCACCCCAGCCCTCTCCCGCAGCCGCGCGGGTTCTGTTGACCGGACGTCGTTTCGCGGGAGAGGGAGTCACGCGCGGCATTGGTCGCTGTGACGTGCGCACAGAGAATTGCGGCCGGGCGATCGGCCAAGTCTGAAGGACTTGTCTACCAGAGCCCGGGCCGACAAAATAGGGCCAGGCATCGACAGCACGGGGGCTGACCTGATTCAGATTTGTTCTCTGCCCATCGGCACGGGTGTCTTCCGCCGAATGCCCAGCGGAGCGGACACAGAGGTCCGGCGGCCGTGGGCCGAGAGAGTGGAGTCGAGAAAGTGGAGCAGTAGAGACGGGGTGTCTTTCAGCGGCCGGACACGGAGGTCCGCGCGGTTGTGGAACAGGCTTGTCAGCCTGTTCGTCAAAGAGACGCGGAAGCGCGGCACGACGAGCTGCTGCAGACGGAATCGTGTCCTGCGGAGGCTTGGGGAACCGCCAAGGCGTACGAATTGGCCCGACAGACCTGGAGGTCTGTCGCCACGATGGGGTGGACACGGAGGTCCGCGGTGCCATGTCTTCCTCACTCGCGCGGGGCTGCCGCGCGCTGGGCCAGCACCGTTCACACCGCCATCCCCCCAGCACCATCACGATCTGATCGATTTCCTCCAGCACCCTCACCACAGGGC
>JBKCTR010000764.1:0-6922 GCA_046318755.1 Planctomycetaceae bacterium | reverse complement strand
CCCAGCGGTAGAGGGCGCTGGCAACTGCATACAGGACGAACCAGTGCCGGCCCCGTTGGGGCATGAAAGGGTCTTCGCGCGTCTCGATTCCCAGACAGACCCGCGCGAACGTGTTCCGGAGCAGAGTGTTGGCCTTCTCCGACATGTTGGGAATCTCCAGGAAATCGCTCAACATGTAGTAGCCATCATACCGCATCAATGGGTTGAGGTTGAAGATCACCGTGGTGATGGTCGAAACGAAGAACACATTGAGGCAGAGGTGATGGAACATCCCCGGCGACGAGAACCACCAGGCGAACAGCGCCAGCGAGGCCAGTACTGATTCGACCCACATTCCCGCCGCCCCAATGGCGATGCGATGCCACTTGTTGGGCAGCATCCAAGAATCGCTTACCTCGCAGTACAGCGTCGGGCTGAACACCAAAAAGATCACTCCGATCTCGTGGCACTCACCCCCAAAATACCGGCAACTGACGCCATGCCCCAGCTCATGCAGCACCTTGGTGAACGCCAGCGTCAAATACAGCCACAGCAGGTTGGGCCAGCCGAAAAACTGCTGGAATTCCGGCAACAGCCGGCGGAAGTGATCGAACTGAATCGACAACAGCAGCCACGATGCGGAGATCAGCAGCACCTGTACGAAGATTGCGGCGGGGTGGAACAGCCAGCCCACCACTGGCAAGAGCAGCTTCAGCGTACGTTCGGGATCCCAGCCCGGGAACCGCAGGCTGAGGATGTTGGTGAGCACCCCCAGAATCTTCTGCTTGGCCACCTTCCAGCGGCGATTGATGAAGACATCCCCCTGCCCGGGGCGGTTGCTGGCCAACAGACCCTTGGAATGCAGATCCACCACCACCGACTGCAATTCACTCAGGGTGGGGCGGGCATAGGGAAACACCACCTGCAAATCCTCACGCACCTCTTCGAGGCTGCGTTGGCCATTCAAAAGCCCCAATACATGATGGTGTTCCGGATCCAGCCGGTAATATTTGAGCGCCACCGGATCCTTGATGACGAAATACTCTCCTCCCTGGCACTCGACACGCTGCATGACGAGATCGGCCCGCCGCACCAGCGGAACGGGTCGTCTCAGCGAGGGAAGCAGACCGCCACCAATACTCATTCAGCTCCCTTTTCCGGTTCAGCCACCACGATTTCCATCTCCGCCTGCAGGCCTGCTCGCAGCCAGTCCGGAGGATTGCGGACCTCGGCCCAGATTCGCACCTTGTTGTCGGCGGTGTTCACCCGCCGGTCCACGAACATCAACGTTCCCGTGACCTCGCCCAACTGGTTCCGCGCAGTCCCCTCCAGCTTGACCGAGACCGCGATCTGGACGGGGAGCCCCGGCTTCAGTTGGATCGCCTGTGCCAGAGGAACAAATCCTTCAATTTTCAGTCGGGAAATGTCAAGCAATTCCACCACCGGATCCCCCTGCCGCACAGGTGCTCCCCGCGACAGATAGACCTTTGTCACGAAGCCGTCGAAGGGGGCTTCGATTCGGCAGGTCTTCACCTGGACCTCGGCCTCCTGCTGCTTCAGGCCGTTCACTTCGTGGATGTGCCGAGCCTTCTCGATCTCCAATTGTGCTTTATCAGCCGCCAACTTGGCCCGCCGCACTTCCACCTCGGGGACGGTGTTCTTTTGACGACGATTGGCCTCTTCGGCCTTTTCCCATTCCACCTTGGCCACGTCGTACGCCTTCTCTGAGAAGCGGATATCGACGTCCGATTCGGCCTCCTTCGCGGCGATGGCCAGGGTGGCGACGGGAACGTCGTCCTTGATTTTGGCCAACAACCTCCCTTCCTTCACCTGGTCTCCCTCGACCACGTCAAGGCTACCGAGGATCCCAGGGCGCTCGGCCGAGAGGATCACTTCGTGAATCAACTTCACCGAGCAGTTGGGGACCGAGACCCTTCCCGGCGCCTGCACCGCAGCGGTGCGTCGGCGGTTGGCCGCAGCCTGCAGGCGATGGTTCAGCGCAGGAACGATTGCCGTGGTCAGCAGCAGGGCCGCCCCCAAGGTCAGCAAAGTCCAGCGGTTCCTCATGGCACTCGACTCCTCGACCCCTCCCGCAGGCCCTGGGCCCAGGGGAGGGGATCGCGTTGGATTGTTTACGAGATTGTGACGCACGCACACGAAATCCGCCAATGTCCGCCCGGGAAATTCCCGGTTCCTCGCCACTTCCCCGGGGGCCCGCCAGTGGCGTTTCCCCAGACGCTTCGAACGGCTGTCGTGGTCAGTTGGTTCCCGCGGTCACAGGTTCAGCAGGCAGCTCCAAAGGTTCGGAGGGTTCATCGGACGGAGCCTGGCCATCGGCCGGGGGAACGTCCGGGGGAAGTTCCGGACTTGCGCCGGGTTCGGAACGCCAGTTGTCGGGGATGCCTCTGGGGGACAGCGGTTGCACCTCGATCCTCATCCCGGGGCCCGATCCCAACGGTCGGGCATAGGCCTCGGGCTCGGTGCTTACCGGGTCGATGCGGGGGGCGTCAAACGCATAGGCGCGGGCGAATGACCGCCGCATCAGGTCGCGTTGGGCTTCGGGAGCCCAGGGGCCCTCCGCCAGATAAATGTTGTTGTACTCCAGCAAAGTTCCCTGGCGATACTGAAGTTCGCACAGGGCCTTGTTCAGCTCGGTCACACTTCGGTAGTAAGACACTTCGGCAATGGCCAGCCGGTTTTGGGCCTGCAGCAGCAGGTCGAGCGACTTGCGGTCGAGGTCGTAATCGGCCTGCACCGCCTCGAGGTTGTCGAGCGCCGCCTCACGCCGGTTGTAGTTGGTCTCGGCATTCTGGTACCAGTAGTCGACCGCCTGAAAGGTTCCCGCGAGTTCGAGGCTGATTTCCTGCTCTTGGGACGCCATCACAGTCTGGGCTTTCGCCAGCCTCAGCTCCTGGTGACGTACCTGCGACAGGGCGCTCCGCAGCCCCAGCGGAACCGAGAACTGCATGCCCACCTGCCAGGCGGTTTGGTCTCCCTGGAATTGGGTCCGATAGGCACTCTGCAGTTGGGAACCGTCGACCCCGGGGGGCCCGTTCTCGCCAAACAGGTTGTTGCCGAAGCCATTCAACTGGTAGAACGAAGCGAGATTCAATTGGGGATTGGCGAGGCTGCGGGCCGCCCGCAATTGCAGCTCGTAGCTTTTCACCAGCCACCGCTGCTTGCGAAGTTCGGGTCGCTTGGCGAAGGCGGTTGCCAGCGAACTGTGCCAGTCGGGATCCAACCGCGAAAGGCCCGGCTCGTCGACGGGCCGGATAATCCGCCCATCGTTGGCTGGCAGTCCGCAGATCCGCCGCAACTGCAGTTCGATCCCGTAAATTCCCTGGTCGCCACCGCGTGAACCGGGTCCTCCCAGGGCGGTCTCGGCCCGCGCCCGGGCTTCAAAGTACTGTTCCCGCGCCTGGGCCTCCTCGGCCCGTCCACCACCGACCAGCCCGGTGCGCGATTTCGCCTGTACGGTCCGCCAGGTCTTGAGGGCCGACTCGCGCGCCTCGACCAGGCTGTCGTAGTTGCGATACGCCTGGTACAGGTCCCAATACAACGTCTCGGCATCGAACACCATGTTTCGCACCTGCTGCTCGAAATCGACCAGCGAAATGTCGGTGTTGATGCGGGCGATCGCCACCCCCTGGTTCACCCCGGCGATCGCCTGAACGTTGGGATTCACGGGACCGGCGATGCGGGTGAATTCGGTCCCCGCCCCAGCCCACAATGGCTGCTGATAACTGAACTGCAGGTTTCCGGTGTAGAGCGACTTGAACAGTTGGAAATCCTGATTGGTATGGTTGTAGTTCCAGTTTTGGGTGACCGCCGCCTGGGCACCATAGGCGAAATTCTTGGTCAACCCTGCGCTGAATTGCCCCTGCTGCTGGAACAATGTGCCCCCAGGGGGAATACCCCCCGACTGCAGCAGGTTGTTCTGCACTGTTTCACTGTTGCCCACCCCCAGGCTCGAATTGAACACGGGGTCGAACGATGACAGCGCCGCCTCGACACCGCGGCTGCCAAACAACACCCCGGTCTCGCGGATCGCCGGGTCATAGACCGAGGTCACCGCCTCGCCGTTCGCCAAAGTCGGGTTCCCGGGAGACAGAAACTCATTCCGGGTGCGGGCGATCTTGTTGTTCTCCAGCGTCATCCGCAAGACTTCGGCCAGCGTCAGGTCCCAGACGCCATCCCGCGTCTTGCTGGTTGATGTGCGGGGATTCTGACTGCTGATGGCCACCGGGTCGGGCTCGAAGTCGGCATCCGCCTCTTCGATGGCCAGCTGCGTCACACGGTCTCCCTCTTCGGGTTCCGTGGGTTCACCCAGGTAGCTCAGTCGACGCTCGGTGCTGGCACAGCCCGCCACTGTCGCCGTCAGCAGGGCCCCTGCCACCAGGCAGGCCACCGGAGTGAGCCAGGCCCTGAACAGATGTTTGTTTGCTGCAGGAGTCAAACGGGTACCCAGCGTGAGTCGGGACACTACGGCACCATCCGCACAACGCGGAAAGTCAATGCCTTGGGAATGATCGGCAAAGTCACCTGTTTCACTTTGACAGGAATCTTCCCAAAGCTTCGCGTTGTCAGAAATACTGTTCCAACAACATGACCGACCGCCACCGTCCAGCCGCCCGATTCACCCGCCAGGCCACTTTTGGTGTCCCCTAAACTCCCATGGAGAGTTGTGCAATCTGTGTATTTGCCCCAGCTTGCCACTGGCGTCCTCGTCGAGCGAATCCCAAACCTCCCTTTCTCATGCGACAGCAGCCTGTTCGGCGGGTTGGTGCCGGGAGGGGATTGGGCGGGCCGCTCAGGCCGGTGGCCCAGGTGGGCGGTTCCGCTCGGTTGTTGTTTGGGCTGAACCCATCAAAACCGATTGCTCCGAACCTGCTCTCCCGGGGGCACAATCGATATACTCCGCACCACCGGCACCCGGGGGGGCTGGGCCGGAGTGATCGTTTCTGGGGGAAGTCCCCCCCACCATGTCTTCGCGAAGACTGACCAACCGTGTTCTTTGATGGGAGTCTGCTCCATGAGTCGCTCAACCTGGCGTGTTTGCTACATCCCCGCCCTGCTGGTGGCGGGCTGGCTGGCGGCCCTGCCTGCCGCCGCCCGGGCCGAGGTCAAATTGCCCAACATCTTCGGTAACCACATGGTTCTGCAGCAGGGGCAGAAGAACAAGGTGTGGGGCAAGGCCGATGCCGGCGAGAAGGTGAAGGTCACCATCGGCAGCCAGACCCACGAGGCGACCGCCGGAGCCGACGGCCTGTGGTCGGTCATGCTCGACCCGTTGCCCGTGGGGGGGCCGCACACCCTGGCTGTCAACAACGTCAAGTTCGAAGACGTGCTGGTGGGTGAGGTCTGGATTTGCTCGGGGCAGTCCAACATGCAGTGGTCGATCAATGCCTCGAACGATCCCGATCTGGAAAAACTCTCGGCCAAGTTCCCCAAGATCCGCATGATCAACTTCCCCCAGATTGGCACCCAGGAAGCCATCTGGACCCACCCCGATCGCCAGTGGCAGGTCTGCACTCCCGAGACGATCGGTAACTGGTCGGCCGTGGGCTATTTCTTCGCCCGCCAACTGCACCAGACCCTCGATGTGCCGGTGGGGATGATCAACAATGCCTGGGGGGGCTCGGCCTGCGAAGCTTGGATTAACCGCAAGACCCTTGCCGCCGACGAGCGCTTCAAGCCCATGATGGACCGCTGGGCCGGCATGGAGCAGACCTTCGCCGACCTCAAGGCCAAGGGGAATGATCTGACCGAAGATCAGAAGAAGCAGTTGGCCGGTCTGGGGGGCCCGATGGGGGGCAACTCCCGCCCCGGTAACATCTACAACGGGGTCCTGAAGTCGCACCTGGGTTACGGCATCCGCGGTGCCATCTGGTACCAGGGTGAATCGAACGCCAGCCGGGCCTATCAGTACCGCGACCTGTTCCCCCTCATGATCAAGAACTGGCGCGACGAGTGGGGCCAGGGAGATTTCCCCTTCTACTGGGTCCAGTTGGCCGATTTCACCAATGAGCCCGCCGGCCCTGGCGAAAGCGATTGGGCCGAGCTGCGAGAAGCCCAGACCATGACCATGTCGAAGCTGCCCAAGACGGGCGAAGCGGTGATCATCGACATTGGAGAAGGAAAGGACATTCACCCCAAGAACAAGTTTGATGTCGGCCGGCGTCTGGCCCGCTGGGCGCTCGCCAAAGACTACGGCGTCAACATCCCCTTCCACAGCCCCCAGTACAAGTCGATGACCAAAGAGGGCAGTAAGATTGTTTTGTCGTTCGACTATGTTGACGGCGGCTGGCGTCCGTTCGATGTTCCTCAACCCCGCGGCTTCTCGATCTGCGGCGAAGACAAGAAGTGGGTCTACGCCAACGCGACGGTCCGGCAAGACGGCCAAATTGAAGTCTCGGCCACCGAGGTTCCGAACCCGATTGCCGTCCGCTATGGCTGGGCCAACAACCCCATCGTCAACATGTTCAACGGGGCGGGCCTGCCACTGACCCCGTTCCGGACCGACGACTTCCCCGGCGTGACCGTCAACAACAAATAATCGGTCAACATTGAGGTGATCGAGACCGCGGCCCGTTGACCGTGGTCACTCAAAACACAACACCTCGGCGGGAATCGATCCCGGCGGGGTGTTGCTGTTGACCGAGCTGTGTGGGGTGAACGGCGACGACGTGGAATCACGTCGGCCGGGGCCGGAACTCAGGCCGACTTCAGCCGCACGGCGGGCTGCTCGATCGGCTCTGACTCAGGAACGCCCAGACGGTTGCTTTCCTGGGGCTGGGTGGTGGCCGGTTCCGGTTGCAGTTCGCGAGTCGACTGCGGTCCCACCTGACCAGAGGCGGGTTGGCAGCCACCTGGGCCACAACCGCCGTCTTCACAACCCGACTGGCAGATGGTCTCGGGCACGAGCCGGCAGGTTTCGTAGGGA
>JBKCTR010000763.1:0-8854 GCA_046318755.1 Planctomycetaceae bacterium | reverse complement strand
TCCGAGGACTGGCCGTTTCAGGGGGAGATTCACCAGCTGCGCTGGGACTGAGGAGTGGGTTGAGGTCCGGTCCGCATTTTTTCGCTGCCCATCGGGGCGCGGGCTTTCGGTCGAATACCCAGCGGGCGGACACAGAGGTCCGGCGGCCGGGGGCCGAGAGAGTAGAGCAGAGAAAGTGGAGAGTCGACACAGAGGTCCGCCCCCCCGCCACCCTGTTTCTGGCCCCAGGCGAAAGGTGTGCTCGGATGGATGCCCAGCGGACGGGGGCTGGGCCGATCCAGGTTTGTTCTCTGCCCAGCGGGGCGGGGTTTTTCGGATGGATACCCCATTGGAGCGGACACAGAGGTCCGCCCCCCCGCCACCCTGTATTTGGCCCTTGGCGGACGGTGTCTTCGGAAGGATGCCCAGCGGAGACGGTGGCTGCACCGATCCAGGTTTGTTCTCTGCCCAGCGGGGCGAGGTTTTTCGGATGGATACCCATTGGAGCGGACACAGAGGTCCGCCCCCCCCGCCAGCCTGATTCCGATGGGGTGCGCGGGCTTCTTGGGTGTGGGTTTGGCGGGGTTGGCCCGATCCAAGTGGTTTGGCTGCCCAGCGGGGCGGGGGTTTTCAGTCCGATGTTCAGCGGAGCGGACACGGAGGTCCGCGCTCACGCGAGGCCTGCTTCCAACCCCCTCCCGCCCACTTCATTCCGTTCCAGCACACCTCCCTCCCTGATCCACCCAATTGCCCCACCTTGCCCGGCATACCCAAGGGTTTGCTTCCAGACAACCAGCGGGTGGGGCCGATGCGGACTGGCTCGGCAACACAAGTGTCTCTCGGGCAATGAGTTGTGGATTGCCCTTCAGGTTCTCAATGAACGGCTGAGACGCGGGGGACGGGGGATTTGGGAACCATGGCGGCGCATTCTGTAGGGGTTATCGGGACGGTAAGGATTCTGTCGAAACCGCGTGTTTTACCCAAAGGACGTGAGAAATTGGTTGAAGCAGGTGTAGCGGCGTTGACGATCCTAAGTCTCATGCGGGTGATTCCGCCTCCACACCAGAACCAAAAGGGTTTGGAAAACTCCGATCCCCACCTCATTCCGGGAGACGACTGTGAATTTGACAGCAGCACGCCATCGGGCGATTCATTGCCTGTGCCTGGCCGCCGTGTGCGTCGCCGGGTCGCTGGGCTCCGGTTGCGGCAAGACGGCTTTGCAGGACGCCGTGGAGGAGTCCAGCCTCAGCGACGTCCCGCGCGAACTGTCAATGGCCAGCATTCCGGTTTACCGGGTGGCTCCACCCGACATTCTGCTGATCGAGTTGGTCCGGAGCATCCGGCCAGCGAATGATGGCATTCGGGCGGGAGACTACGTGGTGATTCGGGCGGCCAATCTGGAGCCCTATGACCCTGAAGACGAAGAGATCCAGAAGGCCTTCAAGACAGTGAATGGAGAGTACTTGGTGCAGGCCGATGGTACGGTCGATCTGGGACCCTGGTACGGCTCTGTTCGGATTGAAGGACAGACGGCACCTCAGGTTGAACAGACCTTGGTCAACTATCTGAGCACGGAGCATCAGGGGGATGGTGGACGGGTGTATGGAGGCTATCAGAAGCCCATTGTTTCGGTGAGCCTGGCGGACGTGGGGGCTCGGCAGATCGTGGCGGGAGAACACCTGATCCGCCCGGATGGAACGGTCTCCTTGGGGATCTACGGCAGCGTTTATGTGGCCGGAATGACCCTGGACGAAGTCAAGCAGGCTGTGGAGCAGCACCTTGGCGACAGTGTTCACGATGCCGAAGTGACGGTCGATGTGCTGTCTTACAACAGCAAGAAGATTTACCTGATCACCGACGGGGGAGGGGTGGGGGAGCAGGTGGTGACGCTCCCCTTCACCGGGGGCGAGACGGTGCTGGACGCATTGGCGAATATCAACGGTCTGTCGCCGGTCTCGTCGAAACAGATGTGGATTGCCCGTCCGGCCCCCAACGGGACTGAGGTGGCGCAGGTAATGCCCGTCGATTGGCGGGCGATTACCCAAGATGGCGTCACGACCACGAACTATCAGTTGATGCCCGGTGATCGAATCTACATCAAGGCCGATTGCTGGGTTGCCTCGGATAACTTCATTGCGAAGGTGACACAGCCGTTCTCACGCATCTTCGGCTTCATCCTGCTGGGGAACGGAACGGTTCGAACCCTCCAGCAGGGAGGAAATACTGGCGGTGCTGGAGCGGGTGGCGGCGGGTTCTTCTAGGATGGGTTGAGGGTGGTGTGACCGCGGGAGCCTGGCGACGCCAAGACCAGCTCGAAATGTCGTCTGGTCTTCGTGGATCAAGTCCGCGTGGCTTGCTGGTCCGGGTGCAGCCCGCGGCGTAAAATGAAACGTCGATTGAATTCTACTCAACACTCAAGCAAATGGGACCATCCACCATGTGCAACCATAGGTGTCTTTCGATGGGGGTGCTGACTCTGATCGTCGGCAGTCTGCTGACAGGCGACGCGCAGGCTCAGAGCAGCGGGGGAGTTGGCAACGCACCTCGTTCGGGTTATCGCGCTCCGGCCGCGAGTCAAAGGGTCAGCCGTAGTTTTGGCAGTGCGGGCCGTTCGCCCGGCAGCAACGTGGGGTCCAGCCTGGGAGGTCGGTTGGGGGGGCCCACTCTGTCTGGAGCCGGACGGCCGAATTACACCGCCAACCGAACTCGGCAATTCGGCAACACCCCGACGCGGAGCCGGTCGCCCGTGCTGAGCCCCTCCCTGAACATGCTGCCTGGTGCTACGAACAACTTCGGCGGACAGTACCTGTTGCGAACGCAGCCCTTCGAGGCGATTGACCGGCAAGGTCAGGATTTTGGCCGTCAGTTGGGCGCGCTGCGGCAGGACTTGAATGTGACCTCGGCGGCTCAGGGAAATCTGAGCACTGGAGACGCTTTTGCTCCGATTCAGACGGGGTTGACCCCAACCGGTCACCCAGTGGGCTTTCTGAATACTGGCAGCTACTACCCGTGAGAGGGGCCGTCTGCCCGAGTCCCGGACCTGTCGGTTCGGACTCACGATTCCACAACCATTCATCCACCGAATCGGGCTGATCCTGCCGCAACGGTCCGCCGGTTCGAGATTCATCCCAAGGAGGGGATCACGTGACTCGTCTGAAATCTGTGGGCCGATCGGTCCTATTGGGGTGGCTGTTGGTTGCCGGCTGGGCGACCTGCGCCCAGGCTGGTCTGTTGGACCGGTTGCTGGGAAGCACCACCGAAACTCAAACTGTGCGGGGCCAGTCTCCCTATCGCAAGGAAGCCGGTGTTGAGACCGAGCTGGAATTCTGCGGGGATTGCGACCACAATCCCAACCCGTGGAAGACCCGCCAGTGCCGCAAAGGGTGCGGGGCCACCTACTACCCTGCCCAGCGCCCTTACTGTATGCCCTGTTACGGCGTCTACCCGACCTGTTGGCGACGCTTGGAAGAGTGCTGGATGTGCCCGCAAGAGCGGTACACCACCAAGCCTTCGAAATCGGGCCGTTCGAATGTCGGGGAGCCTGGGGGATTGCCGCCGGCACCTGCGGCCACCCCTTACGTTCCGGCCGCCCCTTCGTCTCCGGCGGAAGAACCCGTTCCCGCCTCCAAGCCATCGTTTGATCCGGCCGACGCGGAGTCCGAGCCCCCGGCCGAGGAGGCCCGGCGGGTTCGCCGCACCCCGGTGATTCAGCAGGCTTCCCAGACACGGGTCAACCCCAGTCGGACCGTGTCTGCCCCCTCGGCTGCCCCTGCCGCTGCCTCCGAGGCAGCGCCGAAGTCGGCCAAGACCATTGAAGAGTTGCTGCGCGATCTGCAGTAACAGTTTTCTGAACGATCTGGGGAAACCGTGGTTTCCCAACGGCGGCGTCCAACCGCGGCCGGTCGAATGCCCCTGCGGGCGGTTCGACCGGCCGCAGCCGTTGATACCAATTGCCAGGTCCCAAGTCACAATGTCAGGTCACACTGTCAGGGAGCTGCCCTCAATGCGAATCGCCCCAGCCGCCAGCCGGCTGGCGAAATGCCAGAGTCGGTCCTTGGCCGCGGTCAACCCGTCAGCCTCGATCTCCGCGGAGCGGAGCAACCTGCCAATCCAATGCAGTCCCGCGAGGAGGCAACCGCTTTGATCCAGCACGGGAATGAGCGAGCTCTCGATCAGTGAGAGGGGCCGGATGGCGGAATAGGCGTTGAGGCCCTGATGCCACGCTTCCGGGTCCGATCCACACAGGCTGCCCAGCAACCTCGCGAGGTCCACCGCAGGGGAATCGCAACGGGCGGCCTGCGGATCGATGAGTCCCGTGACACGGTCCTGCACAAACAGCACGTGCTCGCGCCAGACATCCCGCAGGCAGGGCTGGATGGGAAGTGGCCGCGACTGCCAGCGTTCGAGCTCGCCGGCCACCGCGCGGCCCCTTCGCCGAACCTCCCCGACAATGATGTCCACCGCCGGATGCAGGTCGGCCGGAAGCTGTTTCCAAGCCCGGGCCTGCAATTCCCCCAGATTTTCCGCCAGGGTCTCGCGAAGTCGGGCGGCCCGCTCGCGGGCGGCCGGCGACGGCTCGGCCGGGTGGCTACGAAACCAGGTGGCCTCGGCCAGTGTGGGCAGGAACTGCCGCGCCCTCTCGTGCCAGACTGCGAGAGCCTGACAGGCCGCCCGCAGACGCCCGGGCGCGATCCGCTCGGAACGGTCGGCTTCGCCCGGGAGCCAGCGTTCGCATTGCCAGAGCCAATCCTCCCCCACGACCCAGGGGGCCCCCGCCTGTGTGAGCCGGGGAGGGGCAATGAAATTCAGTCCCCCCGCAGCCAGGTGCCGCTGCAGTCGCTGCAGACCCGCTTGCCGGACCAGGTCGACGTCCGCCAACGGCAGAGCCTTGAGGCACCACGCAGAATGTTCTCCCGTAATCCGGAAGACCCGCGCGCCGCTGAACCCCGGTCTTGGCACCGCCTCTGGGATTGACGGCGGATGGATTTCGTAGGCATTGAGAACCGCCGGGGGAAGGGACGCCGCGGCGGGAGCCTTGGAAACTCGGTGAAGAGTCACGGAAGCCGACCTGATTGCGGGATGGGTCGGGGGATCAACCGCAGAAACTGCCTTGTCCACCTGACTGACACAACTGTCATGGCCGTCATCGAGAGCCGATTTCCCAAGGTCACGAAGGGAGAGCCGGTTGACAGCCGTCGGATCGCAATTTTACAACGAATAAGTTGTTGAACCAGTGGTCCTTCCCGCTTGAGAATTGCCTCCCATGAGTTGGAATCACAAACGCGTGTTGTGGTCAGTGTCGGCGTCGAGCCTGGCACTGCTCTTGAGCCTGCTCCCGGGTCAGGCGTGGGCGTGCTGGTTTGGATGCTGTGGCGGCTGCGGCGGGGGGTCGACCTTCGCGGGTCGGATGATGACTCCCATCCGGGCCGCGTTTGGGCCTCCCGTGGTGTACGAGTCGCCCATGATGTCGGACGCGGGTTGCTCCAGTTGCGGTGTGGCAGTTTCCGATTCCTGCTCATCGTGCACCACCAGTTATGCCGAGCCGAGCACGGGAGAATGCCAGCCGGCTCCTGCCCAGATCGAGAGTGGCAAGTCCCCCACACCGGTCGAGCCGCGAGATAAGTGGAAAAAGAAGACCTACGCCCCAGATGAAGCCCCGTTGGGGGGCAACGCGACGGAAAGTTCGGGAGACTCGGATACCATTCGGGGTGGTGCTGGCCCGAGCGGTGCTGCGTCGGAGCCCCCGGCCAGTCCTTCGCGGGGAGGAATTCCAGCCGACTCAGAGGATTCGCCCCGTTCCACTTTCCGTCCCGAGACCCCGGCCCCGCGCCCCCAGTCGGACATTGAATCGGAACCGCGAATCCGGATTGAGCCCCGTGGGTCCCGTGGACCAAGCGTGCCAACTCCAGAGGAATCGGTGACCCCGATTCCCTCCACACGTCCCTCCGCAATCGAACCTCCAGCCAGTGACCACCCGGCTCCGCATCCCAGTCAGGGGGGGCTCTCGTTGCCCCAGGCTTCGCGTCTCGATCATGTGGTGGCAGGAGACGCCCCGGCTCGATTGCGCACCGTGACCCGCAAACCGGCTCGGGGCGGGCAATTGGTTCGCAACGCCGAGTATTCGCGGCGGCCCTGGAACAGCGACAGCTCAGCGGCGACGGTGGCTCGCAATCCGTAGGAAACGTCAGAGAGGAGACCGGCTCAACTGACCGCTGTGTCAGTTCAGCAGGATGGAAATCGAACGGCCCTTTCTTCGGACAGGGCCGTTGGTGTTTCCGTCGCGGGGCATTCCGTGGCGGATGGCTCTCGGGGGCCGAGGGCGAACCCGGGACTGGTTTCGAACGTGTCGGCCTTCCAGGGAGCGGCCATGCAAAACATCGAGATCACCCATCTCTTCGAGGAACTCGCCGATCTCCTCGAGATCCAATCCGCCAATCCGTTTCGGGTGCGGGCCTATCGCAATGCGGCCCGAATGCTGGGCGATCTGCCCGAGTCGGTTGCCGAAATCGTGGCCGATCCAACCCGGTCGCTCGAAGATCTCCCCGGCATTGGCAAGGACCTGGCCGAGAAAATCGCCACCATCGTGAACACCGGGACCCTTCCTCAACTGGAGGAATTGAGGGCCGAGGTGCCGGCGGGAGTGGTGGAGATGCTGAAAGTTCCCGGGTTGGGGCCGAAGAAGTCGGCGGCGCTGTTTCAGCAGTTGCAGATCACCTCGCTGGCCGAGTTAAAGACGCAATGTGAATCTGGCGCGGTGGCAGGTCTGAAGGGGTTTGGAGCGAAGACTTCCCAGGCGATTCTCGAGGGCTTGGCGCACCTCGCGCAGGCGGGTCAGCGGTTGTACCTGGCCGAGGTGGAACCGCTGGCCGAGGAACTGCTGGCCCACCTGCGCGGCGTGCCGGGGGTCCTGCGGGTCGAGGCGGCGGGCAGTTTTCGGCGGCGCCGAGAAACGGTGGGGGACCTGGACCTGTTGGCGATTGCCGCCGATTCGGCGGCGGTCATGCAGGCGCTGGCCGCGCATCCTGCGGTGGAAAAGGTGCTGCAGCAGGGAGAGACCAAGCAGCGGGTGCGGCTGAAGCTGGGCCTGGAAATGGACCTGCGGGTGGTGCCCGAGGCGTCTTATGGGGCGGCTCTGCAGTACTTTACCGGTTCGAAAGACCACAACATCGTGGTCCGGCAGCGGGCCATCGAGCGGGGACTGAAACTCAATGAATACGGGGTCTTTCAGGGTGAAAAGCTGGTCGGAGGGGCGACCGAGCAGGAGGTCTACCGCGCGGTGGATCTGCCATGGATTCCCCCCGAACTGCGCGAGTCTCGCCGGGAGTTCGACTGGGCTGCGGCAGGCACGCTCCCCACGCTGATCGAACCAGCCGATCTTCGGGGAGATCTGCACATGCACACCACCGCCACAGACGGTGCGGCGACCATTCGTGAGATGATTGAGGCGGCCCAGGCACGGGGCCTGAGCTACATCGCGATCACCGACCACTCGCAGCGCGTGTCGATGGCGAATGGACTCGATGCGAAGCGGCTGCGCAAGCACTGGGCCGAGATCGAATCGATTCGTGGCGAATATCCGCACATCCACGTCCTCAAGGGAATTGAATGCGACATTCTGGAAGACGCCACGCTCGATCTCGATGATGAGGTTCTGGCCGAGGCGGAATGGGTGCTGGCGGTGCTGCACTACGGCCTGAAGCAATCGTCCGAGCAGATCACGAAGCGGCTGATGGCGGCGATCGAAAACCCGCATGTCGATGCGATCGGACACCTGACGGGGCGGCTGATTGGCAAGCGGCCGCCGGCGGCGATGGACTTGGCAACGGTGTTGCGGGGGATGAGCCGGGAGGGAAAGTGGCTGGAAATCAACGCCCACCCGGCCCGGCTGGATGCGGATGACATCACCGTGGCACAGGCCAAAGATTTGGGGATTCCGATTGTCATCAATTCCGATGCCCACAGCGTGCAGGGCTTCGAGGTGTTGGAGTATGGGGTGAACCAGGCGCGGCGTGGCGGTTTGGAGGCCGGGGACGTGTGGAACACTCTGCCTTGGGGAGAGTTTCGCAGACGATTGGCCCGTCGGCGGCGGGGTGCGGGAGGCACATGAGGAGTTGGCCGGCTGTTCCCTGACCCCCGTCCTGGCACCAGAGCGGAAGTGGTGTATGGACAAATGTGTCATAGAATCGAAGCGGGAAACTTGCAGAGCCTGCCAGGGAGCGATATGATCAGAGTTTCGACCTTCCCGGGCGATCTTCGGTCCGGGAACGGAGTGTTTGTCTGCGAGGACCCGAAGCGGCCGGTTTCCGAAACTGCCAGCGGGGGGCATCGACAGAACAGTCCTACTCCGATCAGGCCACTGTGGGTTGTGTGGCCGCGTTGTGTTGCATTCCCCAATCGGGTTTCCCCAGTCGGGTGACGCCAGAGGGGAGAGCCCGGGTGAAACCTGCGGGTGAGACCTTTGGGTGAATTCGCCCGGGCGGAAGAATGCCAAGACACTCGTCGAGACGAGACACCAGCCGAGGCACGAAGGGAAACTGAGGGAAGTAGCGATGTCTGTGATGGGAAAAATCGCCGTGAAGCGGCGCGCTGAACGGGGAACCCGGGCCTGCATGCGGCTGCGTGAGCAGGCGATCGTCCCTGGGAACATTTATGGCCACAAGCAAGAGACCGTGCCGGTCCAGATGACCGCGGCCGATCTGCTGCAGCAGTTGAAAGAGGGGCATCGAGTGCTCGATGTCGATCTCGATGGGCAGCACGAAACGGCGATCATCCGCGAGATCCAGTGGGACACCTTCGGCAAGCATCTGATGCATGTCGACCTGTTGCGGGTCGATCCGAACGAGAAGCTGACGGTCGAAGTGAAGGTGGAACTGAA
>JBKCTR010000762.1:0-4818 GCA_046318755.1 Planctomycetaceae bacterium | reverse complement strand
CTTCGGCCGGTGGGCAGCCGACAGCGGTGCGGAATGTCGACTCCATACCCGCCCCCCGGACGGGAGTTTTCCAATTCTGGGGTTGGCGGCTGGCGTTGCGCAGAACCCGAGGAGGCTCATCGCGGCAAGCCACACGCCGCGTCAAGGTCCTTGGAGAGATTGGGGCGACGGGGTTGCCGCACCTCGGTGGACTGGTCCGCCCGTCGCTGGACGATACGTGGGTGATTGTGCGCGAAGCGGCAGCGAAAGCGCTGGGAAGCATTCAGGATCGGGAGGCAGTCCCTGCACTTGTCAACCGGCTGTCGTTAGATGACAGCCCTGCCGTTCGGCAGGCGGCCGCATGGGCCTTGTGCCAGCTGAAGGATCCGGTTTCGATCCCGCAACTCCTGCATTTTGTACAGAGTTACCCGAAGCTCTCGTTGTCGATCAGCGAAGGCATCTTCCAGATGGGGCGCGAGGGGGTGCCGGCACTGATGCAGTCTCTGGAAGACGGCGATCCGGGGGTGCAGGCGACCGCGCTGGATGTGCTTGGTCGTCTGGGGGATCCGCGGAGCGTGCGACCTCTGGTGAGAGGGCTGACACATCCTGAGGAACGCGTGCGGATTGCCGCAGCCCGTTCCTTGGGACAGATGCGTGACCGGAGGGTTGAATTGCCGTTGCGTCAGGCCTTGGCGAAGGAGTCGGCTCCCGCAGTCGTCAACTATTTGCTGAGAGCCCTTTGCCAGCTGGAGTGTGAGGGAGATGCGACAGAGTTTCATCGCTTCCTCCAGCATTCGTCCCCCGCCTGTCGGGAAGCCGCCTGCCAGTTGATCGCGCGTTGGGGAGACAACCGTTCGTACGGACCACTCGCCCTGTTGCTGACGGATTCCGAATCTGCTGTGCGGCGTGGGGCTGCCTTGGCATTGGGGCAACTGGCAACACCACAGTACTTCGCCGCGCTGGCCCAGCTCTTGGGAGATCCGTCCGACGAAGTACGAGCCGCCAGTTGCCAGGCTTTGGGTGGCCTGGAGGATTCCCGGGCCGTGTTGCCACTCTGCCGTGCCCTGACCGACAATTGCGAGGCGGTACGCAGTGCGGCGGCCACTTCGTTGGGACGGCTGGGAGACCAGCACGCCGTCCCCCGCCTGTGTGAGGCGGCCCTGCTGGAGATGCTGCCCGAGGTGCAGATTGCCTGCATCCGCGCCTTGGGGCAACTGGCCGCTCCCGCGAGTTTGCCCACACTCAAGGACCTGCTCAGGCGACCGACCCAGGTGAAGACCCAGGCGGTGGTTTCGATCGGCCAGTTGGCGACGGCAGAGGCAGTCGAGGTGCTGCTGCCACTGCTCGAGGACCCCCAGGGGGTCATCCGGTATCATGCGATTCTGGCATTGGGGAATATCGGAGACCAGCGAGCGATTCCGGCCATCGAGAGACGCATCTCCGATCCCGAGACCCTTGTGTTGCGGGGCGTGGTCAGGGCGACCGGGCAGTTTGCCACGGCCCAGGCCAAGGTCCTGAAGAGCCGGGCCGAGGCGGCGCTGCGTGTATCCCTGGAGCGGCCGGCCGCTGCAGGCCCGGTCAATGCGAGGTCCCAGCCCTCCGCCAAAGTCCTGCAGATTCCCATCACACAGGCAGCATCTCTGGGATTGGTCGCGCTGCTGATGGTGACAGGTTTGGGGGTGTGGTGGGGCCGGGACCGCTCCCGAGCCCCGGTGGGAGCGGCCCAGGGAGCGTCTCTGGCCTTCTCAAGGGGTGACATCGCCGGCCTGGGGGCCTCATTCAACGCGAACGAACTGCGTGTCATCACGTCGGGCGGTTGGCTGGAACGGTGGAACCCAGACAGTGGTCAATTGCTGGCGAGAGCCGAGAAACGCCTCGAGGTTGGGGGGACGGCACGGTTTTCGAGAGATGGTTCGGTGTTCGTGACTCCTCGAGGAAAACATCTGGCGGTCTGTGATTCCGTGACTGGAGAAGAACGGACCAAGGTCGTGGTTTCTCCGGGGTTGAGGTGGCTGCGTTTGGACAGTCAGGGACAAGAGTTGGCCACTTGGGAATCCGACCGGGGCCTGACCCTCTGGAGCCTGCGTTCCGAACAGCCAATCTGGCAGATTGACCGTGATCCCGATCTTCCCTGGTGCTGTGTGGCGGTCACAGAGGACTTCGGACGCGTGGCTCTGGGATTGCCGACGGGAGATGTGCTCACGTTGGATACGGGTTCCAAGCGTCGCCTGACCCGTCTGAAGTCCGTGCTGGCGCAGCCCACGCAGTTGGAATTCAGCCCGGATGGCAAGGTGCTGGCGGTGGTCAGTGCTCGTGGTGAGTTGGCCTTGGTGGATCCTGTGGGCAATCGAGTGTTGGAACGGGCCAACGGCGAGGTGACGGGAATCTCGGCCCTGGTGTGGACCCACGATGGCGAACGGGTCATTGGCGTCGGCAACGAGGCGGCGTTGCTGGTTGAACGAAGGGGGGGCAGGATCATCCGGATGGCTCTGGACGGGGATGCGTCCCGTTCCGGAATCACCTTCGACCATGCGTGGGTGGATTCGTCGGACCGGTATGTGGCAGCCGCCAGCTCTCAGGGGCGGATCGTGTTGTTGTGGAGCCTGCCCTCACTGGCAGCCCGGTCCCCCCTTATTTCCCCCTGATTGATCAATGGCCACCGTGGACCCGGATTTCGGTGAGACAAGATGAACAACGTGCTGATGAAATCTTTACGTGACCGGGCGATGCGCCTGTCTCAACCGGGGCGTGAGCTGGCTGGCTGGCGGCGGCTGTCAGTCTGGATGGTGGCGTTGGTGCTGCTGACTGGCTGCGGTGATGAGACCAAGTTTCGCCCCAAGAAGGGTGGGGGGCTGAGGCGAGACAGTGGAGACGAGCCGCCCCTCGCAACCGTCCCGGAGAGCACCCCTTCCGCCTCGGGGGCATCCGCAGCGACCCCTCCGGTGACCACGGGGAGTGAGCCGCCGCAGCCGCGGTCCGAGGGAGTACAACCAGTCTCACCATCGGCACCGGCCACCGCGCCGAGTGCCGCCGCGGCCGCACCGGGTTCGACGTCTCGACGCCCGCCAGTGGCGCGTGTCCGCCGCCCCGGAGCCGGAGACGCCCCCACCATGTCTCAGTTACAACTGGAATGCAATGGAAAACTCATCATTCGGCCCCTTGTGCTGAAGCCCCTGCTGCAGGCTCCGGGCCGCAAGACGGTCTGGTTGCTGACCTCGTCCGCCGATGAGGACCGGGTGACCCCTTCCGCGGTGTGCGTGCGTTTTGAAACAGAGGGGGAGGATTGGGAGGGACTGGTCGGGCGTGTCTGGAGCGGGCAGATGTTCGTGCAGACCTCGGGCTCCCGGCAGATCCTGGGAACGTCGCTCGAAGGGGAGGTACGGCTGGAATTTTCGGTCTGGGATGAGGAGGGGGCGGAGGGAAGGATTTTGCCTGGAGAACTGCAATCTTCCACCGGCGAGAAACCCGTCTCATACGAAGGGACCTTCACCGCCACAACCCAGGTGGCCACCGCCCCAGAAGGAGAATCAGAGTGACCGTCTCGCTGTGCACCTGTGATTTTGTAGAAGCGGCGTGGCGTTGCTTCCGTACCCTGGGGGTCGTCGCCTTCGCAGGCCTGATCGGGCTCGCGAATCTGCGTTTGGCAGTGGCCCAGGGGCCGTCGACCAACGCACCGGAGAAGTCCTTGTCAGTCCGGCCGATCGAGCCGCTGTCTGGATGGATTGATGAGCTGCAGACACTCAATGGTCGTCTGCAAGAACGGCTGCGGGAGTTCCAGAACGATCCTCCCAAGTTGTCGAGTGTGTCTGATATGAACGAGGCCTATCGACAGACTGTGCGGATTGCGCGGCTGGCGCGGCGGCTGATCGAGGCCCGGGAGCCCGCCGGTCTGGATTTTCTGGCCCGAGCCGAGGTTGCTCAGAAGCGGCTGAAGAAGTGGTCGGAACAGATCCGCCAGGACCCCGAGTTCAACAGGGTATCGGGACGGATTCGCAAAGACTTCATCACCGAAACGAAATCGCGTGAGAAGCGGCTGTCCAAGGTCCGCAGCTTGGTCCGCCAGGCCGAATGGGAGCAGGCGGAGCAGGCTCTCGCCGAATTGGTTGACGACTTGCCAGCGGCCGGACTCTGGCTGGCTGCCAGCCTGGCCCAGCAGGGGCTTGAGATTTTCGAGAACGACCGGCGGGAAGTGAATCGGGGCTACGCCCGTTTCATCCAGGACCGTCTGACTCGTGCGATGGACGAATTGCAGGTGTCGCAGGCTCCTCCGGTCGACGCCCTGCGACAACAGATCGAACGGGCCGTCCAGGATTATCGGCAGTCGCCCGAGGTTGTTTATCAGGGAGTGTCGCTGAATGGCCCCGCGCTGGCAGGCCGGTTCTTCGAGGACTGGAGCGCGATGCAGCGACAGGTGACACGGCATGCCGCAGTGAGCGGCTATTGCCAACAGCCGCGGGCGATTCCCGCTGAGCAGGCTCTGGACTCGCTGATCGACCGTTTTCCGGAATTGCTTGAAGATCTGGTGCGCCATGATGCCCAACGCGGGGGCGACCGTCCGGAACTGCTGAAGCGATACGCCGCCTATGTGGAGGCCCTGACTCCCATGGCGGCGCGGCTGTTTGATGAGAACAGGGTGGCCAGCCTGCAGAAATCAATGGCTCCGTTGGCCAACCACCCCGAAATTCGCGACGAAGTGCAGGGGTATCGGGCCGCCACAGAGGCGGTGTTGGCTTGGCGGCGAAGAATGGCCGAGGCCCAGGTGGCCAGCCTGGCGACTGAATTCGAGCCACTCGACCAGGCTTTGCAGAAAGCGGCGCAGGGAATGAGCGGACGTGAAGA
>JBKCTR010000761.1:0-6092 GCA_046318755.1 Planctomycetaceae bacterium | reverse complement strand
GTTCCGAGGAAAGTGATGGCGATGTCGCGGTCTGCTGCGGCGGGAGAAGTCACGCGGCCACTGGTCCTAGCTCAACTTGCGGGATCGGATCCAGTCGGTATGGAACGCCCCTTCCCGATCAATCCGCTGGTAGGTGTGCGCCCCAAAGTAGTCACGCTGGGCCTGCAACAGATTCGCGGGCAACCGCGGCGAGCGATATCCGTCGAAGTACGACAGGGCCGCGGTGAAGCCTGGAACCGGCAAGCCCAACTGCACGGCGGTGGCCACCACATGCCGCCAGCCGGGTTCGGCCTTGCGGATGGCATTGGCGAAGAAGTCGTCGAGCAGCAGGTTTTCGAGCTTGGGATTCTTGTCGAAGGCCTTCTTGATGTCTTCGAGGAAGCGGGCCCGGATGATGCAGCCCCCCCGCCACAGCAGAGAAATGTTGCCGTAGTTGAGGTTCCACTGGAATTCCTTGGCGGCCGCCTCGAGCTGCACGAAGCCCTGGGCATAGCTGCAGATCTTCGAGGCGTAGAGCGCCTGCCGAATCGCCTCAATGAACTGGGCCTTGTCTCCCGTGTACTTGGCGGTGGGAGGGGGGAACACCTTGGAAGCCCGCACGCGGGCGGGCTGCTGGGCCGAGAGACAGCGGGCGAAGACCGACTCGGTGATCAGCGTGGTCGGCACCCCCAGGTCGAGGGCGTGCTGGCTCATCCACTTGCCTGTCCCCTTCTGGGCGGCCGTATCGAGGATGTGGTCGACCAGATGGGTCTTGGTGTCGGGGTCGATGACCGTGAAGATGTCGCGGGTGATCTCGATGAGGTAGCTCTCGAGCTCTCCTTCATTCCACGTCTTGAAGACCTGGTAGAGCTCTTCGTTGGAGAGTCCCAGGGCGTTCTTGAGGATGAAGTAGGCTTCGCAGATGAGCTGCATGTCGCCGTATTCGATGCCGTTGTGCACCATTTTCACATAGTGCCCGGCCCCGGCGGGCCCCACCCATTCGCAGCAGGGGATGTCGTGCTTGGGCCCCACCTTGGCGCTGATCTTCTGCAGGATCTCTTTGACGTGGGGCCACGACGCCTCGGAACCTCCGGGCATGATGCTGGGTCCCTTGAGGGCCCCCTCTTCGCCCCCTGAAACACCGGTGCCGCAGAAGAGCAGTCCGGCCTTCTCGACCTCGACCGTCCGGCGGTTGGTGTCGGGGAAGTAGGTATTCCCACCGTCGATGAGGATGTCCCCCTTCGAGCAAAGGGGGATCAGTTCGCGGATCAGGTCATCGACCGCGGGCCCCGCCTTGACCATCATGAAGATCTTGCGGGGGGCCTTGAGGCTGTCGACCAGCTCCTTGAGGGAGTGGCAGCCCTTCAGCTTCTTGCCGGGATGCTTGCCGACAAACTCGTCGACCTTCGACACCGTGCGGTTGAAGACCGACACCTGGTAGCCCCGGCTTTCCATGTTGAGAACCAGGTTCTCACCCATGACCGCCAGACCCACGAGACCGATATCACTTTGAGACATTGACGCCATCACGCTGGAACGAAGACGAAAGAGAGACACGCCGCACGGCACAAGCGTTGCATTGTGATCGAATACCCCCGAAAAATGAAGTGTGGCCTCAAACGGGAGGGGGGGCTTGCCCCGGACGCCGAGGGGAGTGGGAGCCGGGTGGAGATGGACCGGTCGCGGGTGGCGAGGCAGCCAGAGGCTCGCTACGATTTTGCCCGGGAAAGTCCCTCGGGACCGCCAGTTCGACGGTCTCCGGTTCTGCCTGTCATTGCCTGGATTCCGGTGCTGCACATGCGCTCTGTTCTGCACTCCCTGCTGGGAATTGGATTGTGTCTGGCCGCTGTGGGCTGTTCCGATGGACCGTCGGCACCCCCATCGCAGGGGGGGGCAGATGCGGGCCAAGGGGGGGCAGGTGCCGGCGGCAGGGGCAAAACGCTGCGGATCGCGGTGATTCCCAAGGGCACCACCCACGACTTCTGGAAATCGGTGCATGCGGGAGCGCTGGATGCCGCCCAGGAGACCCCCGGCGTGCAGGTCATCTGGAACGGGCCCGACAACGAGAAAGACAAAGAGCAGCAGATCAAGATTGTCGACACCTTTGTCAACGACAAGGTGGACGGGATCTGCATTGCTCCGATTGACCGGGACGCTCTGATCGAGCCGATCCGGCGGGCGAAGGAAGCCGGGATTCCGGTGGTGGTCTTCGACAGCGGCCTGAGCGACACCTCCGACATTGTCAGCTACGTGGCGACCGACAATTACCAGGGGGGAGTGATTGCGGCCCGGCACCTGGCAGGACTGCTGAATGGCGAGGGGGGTGTGGTGCTGCTGCGGTATCTGGAGGGGAGCGAAAGCACCGAGCAGCGGGAACAGGGCTTCCTGGAGACCCTCGGCAAAGAGTTCCCCAAGGTCGAGATTCTCTCGGAGAATCAGCACGTCAACTCGGATGCTTCCGAGGCGCTGCAAAAGGGGACATCGATTCTGCAGGATCTGGGCCCCAAGGTGAAGGGGGTCTTCACGGTGTGTGAACCGAACAACAAGGGAATGCTGCAGGCGCTCGAAGATCTGCAGCTCGCAGGGAAGGTGCAGTTCGTGGCGTTCGACTCGGATCCGTTGGTCGTCCGCGGCCTGACCGAAGACAAGGTGCATGGGGTGGTGCTGCAAAACCCCGTCAAGATGGGCTATCTGGCCGTTCAGACCATCGCGAACCACATCGCGGGGAAGCCGGTCGAGAAACGGGTCAGCACCGGCGAAGAGCTGGCGACGAAAGCGAACATGAGCAGCCCCGAGATGCAGGCGCTGCTGAACCCCAAGCAGGCGAACTGACGGAAACCCTGGCCCAACACGACCTGCAGTACCGATGCCGGTGGCAAAGTCATCCCCCGGACGGAACTCTCCGCCTGCGTCCCTTCCTGGTGAGGCTTCATGTTTTTCAGCTCGGCCGAACCGACGCCCTACGATCTGCGGTTCTCCCTGTTCGGGATTCCGGTACGGGTCCACCCCTTTTTCTGGCTGTTCTCGGCCATGATGGGGTGGGTTGGGGGCGACCCGGGTTACACGATGGTCTGGGTGGCCTGCGTCTTCGTTTCGATCCTCGTGCATGAATTCGGGCATGCTCTGGTCCTGCAGGCCCAGGGGATGTCTCCCGAAGTGGTACTGCACGCCTTTGGCGGGTATGCCAGCCCCCAATACCACCGGCGGACCTCGACCTGGCAACGGGTTGGCATGCTGTTCGCGGGGCCCGCGGCGGGGTTTTTGCTGTACGCACTGGTGCGATTGCTGTTGTCTCTGCCGGCTTTCCGGGAGTGGCTCAGTCCTATCGAGTTCGATACGCAGGGCAAATTTCGCCTCCGCCAAGCCATGAGCCACCTCCTGTTTATCAACCTCTGGTGGGGCCTGATGAACCTGCTGCCGGTCTATCCGCTCGATGGCGGGCAGATGACCCGGGAGCTGCTGCGGGCCAGGTCCCCTTGGCGCGGCGTGGAAGTCTCGCTGATGATCTCACTGGTTGTCGCCGGATTGGTCGCCTCCTGGTTCCTGTTCTTTTCGCCCTCTCCACAACCCTACGCCGCAATTCTCTTCGCCTCAATGGCCTTCGAAAGTTTGCAGGCCCTACAATCCCGGCGCTATTAGCGGCCCGGCAATCCACCGGCCGGACGCCGTTGTGTTCTTCCGCCGAGGTTGCCGCATGAATCGCTTCCCCCTCTCCCTGCTCCTGTTTGCCGCCAGCCTTTGGGGAGGTCTGTTCCTCTGCAGCGCCGCGGTGATGGCCGGGAAACCCGAGCTGCTGGCGGAAATCACCACGCTTGAAGAGACCGCGTGGCAGGATGCGCTGCGGATCTGGGAGTGGGCCGAACCGGGGTACCAGGAACAGAAATCGTCCAAACTGCTGGCCGACCGGCTGGAACAATCGGGCTTCCAGGTGCAACGGGGCGTGGCCGAGATCCCCACGGCATTCGTCGCCGAGTTCGGCTCTGGCCAGCCGGTGCTGGGCCTGTTGGCCGAGTTCGACGCGCTGCCTGGCCTGTCGCAGGAAGCGGTTCCCGAACGCCGCCCGCGTCAGCCTGGAGGCCTGGGGCATGCCTGCGGACACCATCTGTTTGGGGTTGCCGCCGTGACCGCCGCCCGGGCCCTCACCCAGCGGATGCGGGCTGGGGAAATCACGGGCACCATCCGGCTCTACGGCTGCCCAGCCGAGGAAGGGGGCGGAGCCAAGGTCTTTCTCGCGCGGGCGGGACTCTTCCGCGACTGTGCGGCGGTCCTGCACTGGCACCCCGGATCGAGGAACGCCGCGGGGGACGCCTCGTGCCTCGCCCGGGTCTCGGCCAAGTTCCGTTTTCATGGCAAGGCGGCGCATGCGGCCGGGGCGCCGCATGAAGGGCGCTCGGCGCTCGACGCGGTCGAACTGATGAATCATGCCGCTCAACTGCTGCGGGAACACACTCCCGACGGCACCCGCATCCACCACGTGATCACCGCCGGGGGAGATGCCCCCAACGTCGTCCCCGAGTTCGCCGAGGTGTATTACTACGTAAGGCACCCCGACTCGCGCGTGGCAGCCAGCGTTTTCAAACGGCTGGAACTGTGTGCGCAAGCCGGGGCCCTGGCCACCGAGACGCGACTCGAGACCGAGCATCACGGCGGGACACTGGAGATTCTTCCGAACAAGGTGCTGGCCGACGTGGCGATGGCCAATCTCAAGGCCCTCAACACGATCGAATACACGCCGACAGAGACCACCTTCGCTCTGCGGCTGCGTGAGACATTGGGGACACCCGTTCCCCTGGATTCGATCCGGCAGGTCATCGATCAGACCGGCACCACCGTCAAGGGCTCGACCGATGTGGGGGATGTGAGTTGGGTGGTGCCGACCACCGGGTTCAACGCCGCGTGCTGGGTCCCGGGGACCGCCAGCCATTCGTGGCAGGCGGTGGCGGCCGGGGGAACCACGATTGGCCGGCAGGGGATGCTGCTGGCGGCGCGGGTGCTGGCCGCCTCGGCGTGGGATCTGTACCACCAGCCGGCGACGCTGACTGCCGCCCGGGACGAGCTGCAACGCCGGTTGGGCGATCGGCAGTACGAGCCGCTGATGCCCGCCGATCTCAAGCCCCGGCTCGACTACCGCAAGTCGCGGTCCGAGTAAGCCGCCGGCGGTCTCTCTTCGAGAGACCACCATCCGCCAATCATTCGGCCGCTGGTTCCCCACCCGGGGGAGAGACATCGAGGCAGACCAGCTCTTCGCCGTTCCGCACGTACAAACGGCCGTGAGCGACCACCGGGTGATTCCAGGTCTTGGCCGTGAGGGGGGAAACTCGCCCCAGTTCCTCCAGCCGCTCGGGATTGGCCCGCAGCAGCACCACCTCGCCCGTCTCGGCCTGCACGATCAGCAGCTTTTGCCGGGCGAGCAACAGCACCTGGCCCGATCCGTACCGACCCTGCCGCCACATCCGCCGGCCGTCCGACAGCCGCACGCAGGTGAAGATGTTCTGATCGAAGCCATAGGCGTATTCCCCCTCGACCACGCTGTCGTTGTGGTAGGGGCGCAGCGTCTTCTGGAACCAGCGTTCATTGACCGACCAGCCGTCGGTCCCCGGGCGAACCTCGAGGCACTTCCACCCCATCTCGCCCCCCACGCCGGTGCTGATCCAGACGAGGTCACCCTGCACGATGGGCTGGACATCCCGATTGATCCCCTCGATGTTCCAGTCGAAGGACCAGAGTCGCTGCCCCTGCGCGGGATCGACCGACTCCAACCCCTGCCCTCCCAGCAGCAGCAATTGCCGCTGGCCAGCCAGCGTGGCCACTTGCACCGACGAATAGCTCTGCGTGGCGGCCCCCGAGACCCACCGCAGTTCTCCCGTCTGGCGGTCGAACGCCGCGGTCCCCCGCTGTTGGGGCGCCCCGAGAAAGACCACCACGAGGTCGTCCACCACCAGCGGCGAGCCCGCATAGCCCCAGGTGGGGACTTCCCCGCCATTGGCTTTGAGATCGACCGACCAGACCAACTGCCCCGTGCGGGCCTCGCAACAGGTCAGCCAGCCGGTCGCCCCCTGCACATAGAGCCGCCCTGCGTCGAACGTCGGTGTGGCCCGTGGTCCAGGTCCGGA
>JBKCTR010000760.1:0-5999 GCA_046318755.1 Planctomycetaceae bacterium | reverse complement strand
ACTGGTCGCCAGAGTGGGGAGTGACTCGCCGGCGCTCCAGCGCTTGGGTGTCGAGTTTTCGGCCGGAGTAGGGAGAATCAAAAGCCGACTCGAACTCTTCCTCCGTGTCAGTAGCGGCCGCGTCATCCGCAGTTGTGCTGTCCGTCTCGAGGTCTGAGTCGTCGAGATCGACGTCCGAATCTTCCTCCAACTCTTGGTCTTCAGGCTGGGGCTGCGATTCGGGCCGCAGTGTCACCACCCGGTTGTTGATGGGGGCCGCGACTGGTTCGCGACGGGTCGATTCGCGTCGGGTCGATTCGGTCGGGGCCGTCCGGCGGGCCGTCCCCGGGTTGGCGGGTTCATCTGGCAACTCGAGAGAATCTCGCGAATCGGCCGCACCGCGCTCGAAGAACTCTCCCGGCTCGTCAGGGGCCGGGGGGACGATGGGACCGGCCGGCGACGAATCGGCTGGAGCCAACGAGAATGGTTCCCGGCGTTTGATTCCCTCGGTGGTCGACTTGGGAGCCGACAGGCCGGAATTGGACTGTCTGGGGGTCTTGCCTCCGTAGGCCTCGACCGGCCGCTGCTTGATGGGGGTCAGGTCTCGCGAATTGAGCAGTTCCGAGTCCTTTTTCTTGGACTTGGAGCTGATCGAGCGGGGGCTGGCCGGAATCTCCGCTGGCTGGGTATCGCGCCCCCGTCCCAGCAGGCGTCCGAACAGACCTGGTCGCGACTCGGACGTCCGGGCTGCCGGGAGTGAACTGGGGGCTTCTGCATCGTCGGCATCGTAACCGCCGTCGAATTCGGAGTCGCTCAGTTCGCCACGGGATCCGGGCGCATAGGAATCCGCAGTCCGGGGCGGGGCCTGGGGGGCGGTGGACCGGCTGGCTCCACGACCGAACAGCCGACGACCGAATTGAGCCTCGGCTCGAGAGCCGGGCGCGAGAACCACTCCGCACGCGAGAGCGACCAACGAGAGTCGCGAGAACAGCCAGACTCGAGACATGGTGGGGAATCCCCTCCTGGGAATGCGGCGAGCCGCAGTCGGCGACCACGGACTTTGAAGCCCCGTTGTTTGGGTATCGGGATTCCACCCGGCGGGGGGTTGGCAGAACAGTGGGTTTGGTGAGTTCGGGAAGTGAAGAGACTTGACTGGATTGCCTGGCTGGAAAGGTCTTCGTGTTCGGAAAATTTTGCCAGATCGGAGGACTCGGGAGGGGGGACGGAACGGGTTGAGGGGAGGGGGCCCGGACTGGACAATCCGGGCGGGGTTCGCGAGAACGAGTGGCCCGGGAGAGCGTCCCTCGGGTGCCGGGCCGGCCGCTTTGTCTGCCCAGGTGAAATGCGGGTTCCCTCTGGAGTGAGCCATGTCGCGGGTGGAGCGAGATCTGATGGGGGCGGCCTCGGGAACGGGGACGCAGCCGCTGCACGTGGTGGTGCGCCAGGAGCGGGGGCTGTTTTCGCGGTTGCTGGGTTGGCTGTTTTGGCTGGTGCTGTTGGGTTCCTTGGCCGTCAACGCCTGGATGTACCAAAGTCAGCGGGATTATTTCGCAAGCAGCGATCCCCCCAGTGAGCGCTTTCATTCGGGGGAAAAGCTCGCTCGTGAGAAGCTGGCGATCATCCGGATCACGGGAACCATCATGCCCCCGGTGACCGACCGGGTGTTGGAGTCCATTCGGCAGGCGAAGGAGGATGACCTCGTCAAAGGGGTGCTGCTGGCGGTTGACAGCCCGGGCGGCCTGGTGACCGATAGCCACCAGATCTACCACCGGCTGCGGGAATTGACCGCGCTCAAGCCCGTCTTCGTTTCGATGGGCAGCCTGGCGGCCTCGGGGGGATATTATGTTTCGATGGGGGCGGGGCCCGAGGCGAAGATTTTCGCTGAACCCACCACGTGGACCGGCTCGATTGGGGTGATCATCCCCCACTACGAGGTGGCTGGTCTGGCGGGGCAACTGGGAATCGAGGCGGCTCCTCTGAAAACCGGGGAGTTCAAAGACGCACTCAGCCCGTTTCGCAAGATGACCGATCGCGACCGGGAGGTTTGGGAGAAAATACTGGATCAGTCATTTCAGCAGTTTCTGGAGGTGATCGATGTGAACCGGGCCGGGCTCGATCGCGAGCAGGTTCGAGCCCTGGCCACCGGGCAGATCTACACCGCCAAAGACGCGCTCGAGAACGGCCTGGTGGATGCCTTGGGATACGAGGAAGACGCGCTGGACGCCCTGCGGAAGCAGTTGGGACTGACGCAGGCTCGGGTGGTGACCTACGAACACCGTCCCGGCCTGCTGAGCGTGGCTCTACGATTTGTGCAGCCAACCCAACCGGTTTCGCCGTGGCAGTCGCTGATGGACTCGGCCCTGCCGAGAGCCATGTACCTGGCTTCCTGGCCAGCGCTGCCCCGTGCTGAGTGACCTCCGACCGGCCACTCGCGAGCCTGGAGGGAACAACGGGAAGAATCGCAACGGCGGCGAAATCAGCCAGCCGGCTCGCGGATGATCTGGATGAGCACCCGCCGGGTTCGGCTTCCGTCTGCCGAGTCTGATTTGGCCAGTGGGGTTGGATTTGCGGCGTTGGCGTCTGCCTCGGTGGGGGGGGAACTGTTGACCTGCGGCAGGGCCTGCGATCGCCCGCGTTCCTCCGACAATCGCGCAGGGGGCTCTGTGGGGGTTGCCGCCCGCTTGGCTGCGATGCGACGCGCCGAACTGTCTCCAGCCGCCGGTTGACGGCTGAGGTCTCCCGCGGCCTGCGGGAGAGACGCGGCGGGAGAGGTGCCGGCAGAAGTCACAAAAGAACCAGCGGCAGAGTCGGCAGGCAGCCACGCCATCCAGCCGCGGGTGCGGGATGGCGCCGCGGGAGCCTCCTTTTGAAGGCCAACCGGAGGGGACTTTTCTTCCCTCAGAAGGGGTCGACCGCCTCCGGGATCGAAATCGGTGGCCGCTGCTTCGGCAGGGGCCCAGGACTGCTCGAGGCTGACGAGGTATTCCTCCAGGGAGCGATTCAGATCCGTCGACAGTTGCTCCAGTTCGGTCTGGGCCACCGCCTGGATTTCTTCCTCCAATTCGGTTTGTTCGAGATTTTCCAGCAGTTGTTCCAGTCCTTTGACGATGGCCTCGCTCTCTCCCACGACCAGCAGCAACATCGGATCGGCGGGGCCCGCAGTGGTTCGCAGCCCGGCCACCGCGGGCTGTGTCGCATCCAGAGGGGGACTTGGGAGATCTGGAAGGACGCCGGGCACCCGCTCAACCTCCGTTGCCTGGGTGATCTGCTGCTCACCAAACGCCCGTTCCGTCAGGCCCATCGCCTCGTCTGTTGCCTGGAGGTTGGTTCCTCGTTGCGGAACCCGGATGCGAACAATCGCCAGTTTCTCGGGGGGAATGTGGTTGAGCTGGAACGCCAGCGTGGGACGGGCCGCCAGACTGGCGGATGCCCCCGAAAAGCCGCCATCCGACGCAGGGGCAGACTTGCTGCTGAGTGGCGGGGCGACACCCTGTCCGGGCGCTGGGCCCTGCGGTTGCCAGCGAGCGACCAGAACTGCCACCCCCGCCAGGGAAGCGGCAAGCCAGGCCAACCGACGCAGGGGAAAGCGAGCCGGGCGATCGGGCTGGGAAGATCCGGGCTGGGAAGAAGGGGCCGACGAACCCTCGGGTAGCCGGGCCATCACCTGGCTGGCGAAATCGGCCGGCAGAGGTTCGACGGGCAGAGCCCGCAGCAACTGCGAAAGGCGCTGGTAGTCTTGCAGCCGAACCGGATCGGGTTCACGTGGGCCCGGTGGGCCCACCTCGACCGAATTCTCGCTGGACAGTTCGCGGTCATACCAAGCCGACTGCCATTCCTCGGCAGTGTGACCCGGAAGATCTTGCGGGGTGGGATCGGGGGAGGGGGTCATCGAGCGCTCTCGGCTTGGAGACGTACGGCCAGACGCTGTCGCAGCTCTTCCCGCGCCCGGAAAATCCGACTGCGGACCGTTCCGATGGGGCAGTTCTGCATCTCGGCAATCTCTTCGTACTTCAGTCCTTCCAGTTCCTTCAGCACCAGGGCGGTGCGGAACTCCTCGGGCAGCTCGTTCAGGGCCTGACGCACAGCGGTCTGGGTATCCTGAACTTCGAGGGGACTTTCGGGGGGGGAAGACAGGTGGGAATGATCGGCCACGTCACCGCACTGATCACGCAGGGCATCCAGGGAGGCTGTACTGCGGCGTCGTCGCCGACAGTTGATGGCGGCGTTGAAACCGATCCGAAACAACCACGAATAGAACGCTGATCGCCCGCCAAACAGATGCAGTTTCTGAAACGCGGTCAGAAAAGTCTCTTGGCAAACGTCTTGCGCATCCTCGGCCGACCCCAGGACAGAACGCAGGGTTCTGTACAGACGATCTTGATGACGCGTGATCAGGTCTCCGAAGGCGCGGCGGTTCCCCTGCCGGGCCTCGTCCACCAGTTCCTGATCTGTTTTGGTCACCATCACCTCAGCATCGAGGGGCACACCCATGAGACGTCGAATCGTCCGGGAAAGTTCCAGGAAACCTGGACCCCAAAACTCTTGGGAACGCCGGAGTCCTGCTGGGGGGGCATCACTCTCCCCCCCAGATTGCCGACGGAGCGTGAGTCTACGAAACCGACATCGCCCTCGCGATTGATCGTGCAGAAAAATCCGGTCAACCCCACCACGCCCTCTCACCGCTCCAGATTGCCAGACTCACGCAGTGGGGCCTCGCATGGGACCCGTTGGGTCAGGCGGGGGCCTTGGTCGAAACAAGAGTCACGGAGTTTTCGCCGCAGACACGTTGGAAACAGGTGCGTGGTGTCGGGTCACTTTTGGGGAGCAGATCGCCAGGCAGATCGCCGCCGCCGCTGGTTGGCGACGTCGAGCCTCGATTCCACCCCCGTTTCACCCGTTGCCGCGAGCGGCCAAGATCAAACAACAGCGGTCCCTCGGGAAGATGTGATCCCCCGACGTCGCTGTGATCCCGGCGACGAGCGGCGGAATGAGGCGGTTCTTCCCCAACTGCCGCTCGGCTGGTTGATCCCCAGCGCGACCTGGCCATACGGGGTTGTGGGGGGGATGACCACTTTGTTGGTCACTGCGTTGACGTGGGCTGCCTGGCCGGGAGCAGGGGAGGAGACATCCCTCAGCCCCTTGTGGATCCGGCTGGTGGTTCCCCCAGGGGGGGAATTGGTGACCGGGCTGGGGACTGTCGCCTTGGCCCTCGCGGGACAATTGGCCCTGCTGATTGGCTGGGGCCGTGCGCGCAGCCAGATCGACTATGCGGGGCAATACCGCACCTGGACTCGGGCGGGCGGAGCGTGCTGGCTGTTTGCTTTCGTTTCGCGATTGGGTCTCGACGCCGAGTGGCGAGACTGGGCACTCTCGAGGAACTGGCCCCGCTTCTGGAATGACACCGAATTGCTGGTGCTGCTGCCCACTCTGTTGGCCGGGGCTGCCCTGGGGGCCGGACTGCGACGCGAAGTGGCCCGCTGCCAACCCAGCCGGACCCTGTTGATGCTGTCGACCACATTGTACCTGACGGTGGTGGCCCTGAAACTGGGGAGTGGCTCTGCACTGTCGACAGCACAGCGGCTGCTGGTGATCGAGAATGGCATGCTGGCGGCACACCTGACGCTGCTGCTGTGCTTCTGGATCCATGCCCGGCATGTGCTCTACGAATCGTGCGACCCAGTGGGGGAGTCGCGACACTCGCCGTGGCTGCAGGCACCCCACTGGCTTGTGTCCTGGCGTCCCAGAGCCACATGGCCAGGCCCTTCGGAGCGACAGTCGGATGCCTTGGAGACAACGCCTCTCCATTCGCACGACTCACGCCAAAAGACGGTCGAAACCGATCAACGGCCCGAACCTTCTGATCGGGAAGAGCGACTGGATGACTCGCCGGGGGCCTTCCATGCGACGACGTTGGCGGCCGCAGTGGATGCGACCGACCGTCATCCCAAACGGCGCGGTCGCCGGGGAACCGTCGGCACCGCGGAACAGTCGGAGCTGGAAGTTGCGGCCGAACCCAAGAC
>JBKCTR010000759.1:0-4813 GCA_046318755.1 Planctomycetaceae bacterium | reverse complement strand
GGAGCGCGGACCTCCGTGTCTGCCCGCTGGGTATGAAACCGAAAACCCGCCGCCCCGCTGGGCAGCGAACGCGTCTGGACTGGAAACGCCTTTCAACTTCCGCCCCAAAAACTCCGCGCAAGTGAGCGCTCACCCACATCGGCCGGCATGCTTGCCAGTTGGGGAACTCTTCCTGAGCCTCGTGTTGAAGTGCAGCGGCTACCCGAGGTCAGTGTGGCAGGTGCTGCGCACGAATCGCGGGGCATGGAAGAATGCCTCATCAGGACCTGGCGTCGACAGAAGGGCTGGGCCGATCCCAGTGTGTTCTTGGCCCAAGGGGGCCGGGGTCTTCCGATGAATGCCCAGCGGGGCGGACACGGAGGTCCGCGCTGCCGCCATCCTGTTTCTGGCCCCAGGTGAACGGTGTGCTCGGTTGGGTGTCGAGCGGACGGCGGCTGGGTCGATCCAGGTTGGTTGTCGCCTAGCGGGACGAAGGTCCGTGGATGGAGGACCAAGGGGGTTCTGTTCCCGGAGTTGCCGCCGCTGAGTGCCGGGAATATGGAACTGTCCCCTTAAGCGTTGCCCACTTAATCGTTGCGGGAATATGGACCTGTCCCCTTAAGCGGTTCCCAGCGCCCGGAGGATCTCCTCGGCTGTCGCCGGGAGACGCAGCTGCCGGGCCGCTGAGGGAGAAACGCACGACAACGCGTGCTTGGCCGCCATCCAGACCGCCAACGCGTGCAGCAGCGGTGGCTCGCCCACCCCCTTGCTCCCCGCGATCGCCGTGACGGCATCGTCGGTGGGAAAGAACTCGACGCGGAAATCCCCCGGTACATCCGACACCGAGGGAATCTTGTAGGTCGATGCCCCCGTTGTCAGCAGCCGGCCCCGCTCGTCATAGCCGAGGCATTCGTTCGTCACCCAGCCCAGTCCCTGCACGAAGCCGCCAATCACCTGCCCCCGGTCGATCCCCGGGTTGATCGACCGGCCCACATCGATCAGCAGGTCGACCCGTGGAACCGACAGTTCCCCCGTCCAGCGGTCGATGCGCACCTCGGCCACAGTGGCCCCCTGCGTGTAGTAGTAAAACGGGTTCCCCTTCCCCGTCTGTCGGTCGAAGTCGATGTCCGGGGTCGCGTAGAAGCCCCGGGCCCCCAGGTCGAGCCGGTCGGCCCGGGCCCCGGCACACGCCTCTGCAAATCCCAGCCGGTGCGACGGTTCACTCCGGTCATAAATCGAGCCATCGTCGCAGACGACTTGAGCGGCGTTCACTCCCCAACGGGCCGCCGCCCACGCCAAGAGGCGGGTGCGAATCGTCTCGGCTGCCGAGACCGCGGCGGCTCCGTTGAGATCGGTACTGGCCGAAGCGGCCGTGGGCGAGGTGTTGTTGTTCTTCTCGGTGGAGGTGGGCATCACCTGCACGTGGGCCGGGGGAATGCCGAACACATCCGCCACCAATTGCCGAATCTTGGTATGCAATCCCTGCCCCATCTCGGTGCCGCCGGTCGAGACCTGGACGGTGCCATCGGTGTAAACCAGCACCAGGGCGTTGGCCTGGTTCAGAAGGCGGGCGGTGAAGCTGAGACCAAACTTCACCGGCACCAGTGCCAAGCCGCGTAGCCAGAGGGGGTCGACCCGGTTTTGGCGTTCGATGTGCGCAAGGCGCTGCCGATAGTCGCTCTGGGTCAGCACCCTTTCGACGATGGTGTGGAGATGATTGGGGCGGACGAGTTGCCCGTACGGGGTGACATTTCGCTCATGATGCCCGTACAGGTTGCGGACCTGGATGTCGGCGGAGGCGAGAGTGGGCTGACGGCTGCGCAGGTACGCCGCCACCTCCTGGAGCGCGTTCTCAATGACCGCCACACCCTGGGGGCCGCCGAAACCGCGGAACGCAGTGGCCGGGGCGTGATTCGTGAAGCAGACCCGGCCGCGGATGTCGGCATGTTCGAGGAAGTAGGCGTTCTCGGCATGGAACAGCGACCGCTCGAGGATCGACTGCGAAAGATCCATCGTGGCGCCGCCGTCGGAATGGAACTGCACGCGGTACGCGCGAATGCGTCCGTCGTCGTCAAACCCGATCTGCCAGGCCGCGCGGTAGGCATGCCGTTTCCCGGTCGAGAGGCCATCCTCCTCGCGGCGATAGACAAGGCGGGCCGCGCGCCCGGTGACCCGTGTCACCAGGGCCGCGAAGACCGCGGGCAGGGTACCCTGGGTCTCCTTCCCACCGAAGCCGCCGCCCATCCGCCGGGAGACCACCACCACCTCATGCATCCCCAGCCCCAGCACCGACGCCACCACGCGCTGGATCTCGGTGGGTCCCTGGGTCGAGGAATGAATGGTGATCTGCCCCTCTTCCCCGGGCACCGCCAGGGCCGCCTGGGTTTCGAGGTAGAAGTGTTCCTGTCCCTGGCTGTGAAACACTCCCTCCAGAACATGGGGAGCGCGGGTCAACTCGGCCGCCGCATCTCCCTGCTGAAAGCGCACCTCGGGACCCAGGAACTTCTGCCGGGCCAGGGCGTCTTCAATCGACAGGATCGCCGGGGTTTCGGCGAGATGCAGTTCGACCAGTGCACGGGCCTGGTCGAGAATCTCCAGGGACTCGGCCGCGATCACGGCGACCGGCTGGCCGACGTACAACACCTCCTCCTCGGCCAGAACGGGCTCGTCTTCGACGAGGGGCCCGAAGCGCCGGGCGGCGGGCAGATCGGCCGCCGTCAGCACCGCGGCCACGCCGGGGAGCGCCCGGGCGGCTGCGGTGTCGATCGAGAGAATCCGCCCACTCGCGAGGGGACTGGGCACGAAACCCACCCACAACTCATCGGCGCGTCGCGGAAGGTCGGCCAGGAATCGAGCCGCCCCGGTCACATGGCCCACCGCCGAGTCGAGCGGAATGGTGGTTCCTGTTGATTGTCCCCCCATAGATCGTCCCAGGGGCTGATGTGACTGCTGCATGATCGTTTCCCGACTCTGTTATTCACCAGCAGCGGGGGTGGTTTCCCGCTCGTGGAAAAACCGCTGGATGAGCCCTCGGACCAGTTGGCGGCGGTAATCGGCCGAGCCCCGCACATCGGACCAGGGGGACACGTCCTGGGCTGCCAACTCCCCCGCCTGCCGAAAGGTCTCTTCGTCGAAAGGCCGTCCCCGCAGCCACGCCTCGACCCGCTCCAGCCGCAGCACCGTCGGACCCGCGCCCCCCACCGCGATCGCGGCGCGGGTGATCTGTCCCCCCACGTCGGCAATCCGGATGGCGGCGGTGATGGTCGAGATGTCGAGGTCGTGTCGCCGGCTGACTTTGTCGAGGCGCAACCGTTCGTGGGGAGCGGGCTGCGGGATCGTCACCCCCACCAGCAACTCGTCGTGGTCCAATCGGGTCTGGTGGTTGGCGATCAGAAACTCCCCGACGCCCAGCGTGCGGCGCCCCCGCACCGACGCCAGTTCCAGCGTGGCGTCGAGCACGCTCAGAAACGGGAACACATCGGCAATGGCCGAGGCATGGGCCAGGTTCCCTCCCACCGTTCCCACCGCCCGGATCTGCGGTCCTCCACACCGCGAGAGCAGCCGGGCAAACTCGGGCAGGTGGGTTTCGCAGTACCGCAACAGCTCGGCCCAAGTCACCAGGGCCCCCACCTGCAGCGCACCTGCCGTCCCGGGTGGCGTGCTACCGACCTCGGTTTCCGCGGGCGTGGAGGAGATGTGCTGCAATTCCGCCACGCGGCGCAGGTCGATCCAGACGGGGGCCGCCTCGCGCCGCTTCGTCCAGAGGACTCCCAAATCGGTCCCCCCGGCAATCAGTTGTGCTTCAGAAAGGGTGGCCCGCAATTGCAGGGCCTCGTCCAGAGTGATGGGGCTGACGACGCGGCGGGGCCGGCCGTGGTGTGTGCCGCCGATGTCGAACGACGTCTGCTGCAACGTCGCGCAGCGCTGCTGGAATTCGGTCGCGGGAGGGGGCCAGGTGGGCGAGCCGGAGCCCAGCCGTTCGCAACGGCGGGCCGCTTCCAGGATTGGCACATAACCGGTGCAGCGGCAGAGATTGCCGGCCAGTTCGACGGGCCAGTTCACCGGCGCGACGCCAGGTGTGCCGGGGGGGCGTATTCCCGCGGCCGTCATCGCCATCACGAACCCGGGGGTGCAGAAGCCGCATTGTGAACCATGGCCATCGATCAGCGCCTGCTGCACGGGGGTCAGCGAGCCAGCCGGGGCCAGTCCCTCGATGGTCACCACATGGCAGCCATCGAGCTGGTAGACGAACCGAATGCACGAGTTGACAGGGTGATACGTCAAGCGCTCACCAGAAGGACGCCCCACCAGCACGGTGCACGACCCGCAATCTCCCTCTTCACACGCCATCTTCGTGCCGGTCCATCCCAGCCGGTCGCGCACGAATTCGCCGACCGTGAGGAACACATCCCCACCCGTCACTTCGCAGCGACGGTGATTGACCTGGAACTCGACCGACGTCCGGGGGGGGCATCCCATGATTTCCTCCACACGCTGCTCACGACTGTTCATTGGGTTCCTCCCCGATCACCGTCAGGTTTGGCCAGCCCGGCTGGGGGTGTTCCGTCACTCCTCGTTGGGGGTGAACTCGCGCCGCGGTCTGGCGGCAGTCGGTCTTCTGTGTTTGGATCGAAAAACTGTTCGACCTCCGAGCCGGCCCCCAGACGCTCGAGCGTGCGCCATCCCCCGCCCGGTTCGGCTCGAAAAAAGGTGGCTGCCCAACGTGGGCGAACTCCCCGTTGCATTCGATTCCTCCCCACCACCAGAATTCCCCCCTCGCGACAGCGCTGCCGGAGATTCTTCGCCACCTGCCGCAATTGGAGGGGAGTGAAGT
>JBKCTR010000758.1:0-7288 GCA_046318755.1 Planctomycetaceae bacterium | reverse complement strand
CTCCTGACCTGCGGGAGGTCCAAAATGCACGCAGCAACTGAATCCAAAGCCCCAAATCGGCCATCCCGTCGGACTGAAGTTTCCCCTTCCAGGACGTCAGCAGGGGACGCATGGAATTCAGTTCCTTCAGGCGATCAACGAAGCGCGACCCCCAGTGACGGTCCCAGGGGCCACCATCAAACAACCAGGCGAAATCCAGAATCCATGATCGATCGCGCACATCGGCTACCGGAGGGACGGGGACCGGCACCCGGCACGAAAGGAGATCCAACTGAAGCCCCGCCCAGTCGATTCCCGACAACACACCCAAAGTCAATCCAGGGTTCGGGCGCGGGTTGGCATCAATCAGGTTCAATTCTCCGGACTTTTCATCTTCGATGAAGTCGAAACCGAGGAAGCCGGTCCACCCTGTCGCTCGGGCCATCTGGCGGGTGATCTGCTCAATCTCGGGATGTACGATCGTCTGCCGATGTGCCGAGGTTCCACCCCGCGCCGGATACGTCCGCAGCGGCCTGTAGATCACCTCCCCAAGCTTCTTGCCAGCGTAGCAATACATCAGGGTGTAGATGGGACGGCCGGTGACGACCTCCTGAACCAGGGGGCCTGGAACTTCCCACCGTGCCGCGGCCTGACTCAATTCCTGATACTTCGCGAGAACTTCCCGAGCCTGTGAGGCGTAGACCACCCCCAGAGAGTTGTTGCCCAGGGGGAGCTTGAGAATCACGGGAAGCTGCAGTCGATCCAATCCGACGGCGAGTTGCTGAGTTGAGCTGGGGAAGATGGAGGCAGGAGCCTTCACGCCAATCCGATCGCACAGCTCATACAACGACGGCTTGTGGTGCAGCGTCATCATGGTGGCATGCGATGGCAACAGCAGCCGGGAAGCTGCTTCGATCGACGCACGATGCTGCGACAACAACAGGGCTTCTTCAAACGAGGGCACGACCAGATCGTACTCGCGCCGTTCCAATTCATTCACCAACGCACGGATGTAGGCCTCGGGCTGTTTTGCCATCGAGGGGACCCGCAATCGCCGAGACGTGAATCGCGACATTTTTCCGGTGGAAATCAGACTGCTGTCCGCAGCCGTGACTTCGGCACCGTGCCGGGCGAATCCCTGGATCAGGACGCGTGAAAAAAAGAGGCTGGTCCCTGTCACAAGCACTCGCATGACTGAACCCATTTGGGGGTTGAAGGAGCGTTGGCCGCTCAGCTGGAGGGAGTCTCGCTCCCCCGACTGATGTGTCGCGCCGCGTCTCTTTCATCGAGCGACTGTTGGATCTCGCATCATCCGGCCGACGCGTATCCTGATCTCAATCGGAGAAACCGGTGCGTTCTGAACTCAGGACCGATGCAATCCTCGGTGTCAAACCTTATCGGTTGTTCCGATTTTGCGGGTGGTCCAAACAGGAGGCCAAACCCAGCCTGGGCATCCCCAGCCGAAACAATCCCGTTACAATGCGACGACGCATCGTGCGGATTCCCAGCTTTTTCCCCGGCCCTGGGCCGACTCCTTCGCGGGCAACTCTTGATGTCGAACCGCAACTCCCGGCAAGGTCTCTGGCTGTTCACCCTCTACCTCATCTTTTATGGAGCATTTGTTCTCACCAGCGCCTTCTTTCCTGACGTCATGGAATCGACCCCCTTCGGCGGGTTGAACCTGGCGATCACCTGGGGGTTTGCCCTGATCATCTTCGCCATTCTGCTGTCTCTGCTGTATGGCGTCTTGTGCCGGGAAACGACCAAACCGGAATCGAGCCAACCGAGTCGCCATCCATGATCTACACACCCACCATCACCGCCCTGATTGTCTTTGTTGGCTTCGTCGCACTGACCCTGGGCATCAGTTTCTACCTGGGGGGGCGGGCCAAGTCGGCCCAGGGCTACTTCACAGCCCATGGACAGATTCCCTGGTTTGTGAATGGCATCGCCTTCGCCGGGGACTACCTGTCGGCGGCCTCATTCCTCGGCATCTGCGGAATGATTGCGTTTTATGGCTACGATGGGTTTTTGTACTCCATCGGGTATCTCGCAGGGTGGATTGTCGCCCTGTTTGTGATTGCCGAACCGATGAAGCGTCTGGGGAAATTCACGTTCGCCGACGCACTCGACGCGAAGTTTCAGTCCCGTGGAATCAAGCTGGCCGCGGGAATCAGCACCCTGGTGGTGAGCCTGTTCTATCTGATCCCGCAAATGGTGGGTGCTGGCGTTTTGGTGCAGCCACTGTTGGGGCTGCCGCATTGGGCCGGAGTGGTGCTGGTGGGAACGGTGGTGATTCTGATTGTGGTCACGGCGGGCATGGTCTCCACAACGTGGGTCCAGTTTCTGAAGGGGTCGCTGCTCGTTCTGTTCAGTTTCATTCTGGTTTGGCTGCTGTTGCAACGTGGTCTGCACACCGCCCCTGGAGGTGAAGATGGGCACGTCTTCGTCACCGTCGGACCTGTTGAATCGGCCGAACTAGCGTCGGCCATTCGCCAACTCCCAGGACTTGAAAAAGCAGACATCTTGCCTTCCGACGGGATTTGGCAAGACACACCCTTCGTCCGGGTTCAACCCGAGGGCTCGCTCCCCCCGATGGTCTTTCATCAGTCGATCGACCCGTCGGGGCGCGTGACATTGACGGAAGCCCAGACCGAGACTCGCCAAGCCGATGGGCAACTGCTGGAGAATGGGCTCCCCCGCGGCCGCGGACCAGGCAAGGGGGAACTCCACCCCGTGGGCTTTGTTCGGTCGCTGCCTGGAGAGGTTCAGGAAACGGGCCCACTGGGTCCGTTTGCTTTTCTTCGAACCCTGCAGAAGAGTGAGGTTGTCCTCTGGGAAAGCCGTCCCCTGCCCCCAGAGAATGGCGACAAAACCACGGTCTATTTTCAAAAACCGACCGCTGGAGACAAGATTCTGCGCCCCGGGGAACATCCCATGTTCCGCGGGATCCGTTCCGCAAAACTGACGGACCGCGTCAATTTCGTGTCTCTGATGCTGGCTCTGTTTTGTGGGACGGCGTCCCTGCCCCACATTCTGATCCGCTATTACACCGTCAAAGACGAATCGAGCGCGCGGAAGAGCACGATCGTGGGAATTGCCAGCATTGGATTGTTCTACGTGCTGACCCTGTTTTTGGGACTGGGTGCCATGACCAGCGGCACGCTGGACGTCACCAACAGCAATATGGCGGCCCCCCTGCTGGCCAAAGGAATGAATGACCTGCTGTTCGCCGCCATCTCGGGAATCGCGTTTACAACCGTTCTGGGAACGGTCTCGGGTTTGATTCTGGCCTCGGCGGGTGCTGTGACCCACGATCTGATCGGTCACGCCTTTCAGGTCGACTTGAACGACGCTCAAAAGGTCCGAATCGCGCGGCTGGCGTCGGTGTTCGTGGGTGCGATCGCGATTGTGTTGGGCATCCTGTTTGAGAAGATGAATGTCAGCTACCTGGTCGGCTGGGCTTTCAGTGTCGCGGCCTCGGCCAATCTGCCGGCACTCGTGATGCTGTTGTTTTGGAACGGCGTGACGCGGTCGGGTGTGATCGCCTCGGTCGTCATCGGGATGATCGCCTCGCTGGGCTGGATTCTCTGCTCTTCGGAGGCCTTTACGCAGGTGTACGGACTGCCGGCCGATCGAGCCCTGGTCCCGTTCAGTCAGCCCGGTATTGTCTCGATTCCCTTCAGCTTTCTGACCCTGGTGGTTGTGTCGCTGATGACACGAGGTGCCGGCGAACAGTCATGAGATCGTGCTCATGCCGATCGCCTCGGGGCGTGATGACGCCAGGTGCAAAATCGGCGCAGGAGTTGAAAGAGCACGATGGCCGGGACGGAGGCTTTTCCGTTCCGGCCGTCTCAGCCGGTTTTGATTTCGCGATGAGAGTTGTCCGGCGGCAGTGGCAACTCGACCCAGGCCCCCTGCCGGTCGTGCGAGACGTGACAGGCGACGATCATTTCCAGTGTCTGCCGCGATGACTCGGGAGACGCGACGGACGAGCGGGCTCCATCCAACCACTCAATGATTTCGCCCAAAGCACGGTCCATCGAACTCTCGTCCCGAGGTGGCGGCGGGACTGGCTGGGGTGATTGCCCCCAAAGATCGATGGAGACTTCGGCCCCGTCCACGGTCACCCGCCCCAGATCACCATGCAAACAGAGGCGGGGGGGAGCCCGGGAGTAGTCGGGAGCCTCGAAGGTCACTGTCAGCCCTCCCTGCCAACGAATGCAGCCCCAGCCACCCGGGTCTTGAAAATCGACCCCGCGACAATCGGGCCGTCCCGCCAGATCCAGAGTGGCCGAGACCGCCTCCACCGGCCGGTCGGCCAGCATCAGCAGGGCATCAAAGAAATGGGTTCCAACATTTCCCAATCGCCCCGTTGGCCAGGCGAGACTGCCCCCCCGCAGCTCCCCCACGCTCCCGTTGGCAATCTCTCGCCGCAGCGTTCGAAACTGCGGATGAAACCGCCGGTTGTGATTGATCACCAGCAGTGTTCCCGACTCGCGGCACGCCTCCATCATCCGATCAGCGTCGCCCAGATTGGTTGCCATCGGCTTTTCACACCAGACGACCCGGGCACCGGCGCGCGCCGCTTCGATCGTCATTTCCGCGTGAGCGGGTGCGTAGGAGGCGACAGAGACGATCTCTGGCCGTTCGGTTTGAAGTAACTCTCTCCAGTCAGCGTAAACCCGGGCACGACTTCGGGCGGAAAACCGTTGTCGCCGCCCTTCATCGCGGCTGCTACCCGCCACCAGGTCAATCCGGGAGTTGTTGAGATAGGCCTGCAGGTGAGTGCCGTCGAGATTCACCACCTGCTGTCCCAGGCGATCGCCCGAAACCTGATCCGCCCCCCCAATAAATCCCAGCCCCAAGAGGGCCGCACGATAAGACTCTGGCCGACACGCTGGCATCATCACCTCGCCGACAATCCACCGAGCGATTTGCGACGGCCATTCGGCGCAAAAACCTTCCTCAATTCCAGACGCTCAACAAGCGGAGAGGGCGAGATTCGAACTCGCGGTAGGCTTGCACCCACACTAGTTTTCGAGACTAGCACAATCGACCACTCTGTCACCTCTCCGATCCGCAAGATTCTAAACGTCCGAGCCCGGCACAGCAAGGTCTTGGGCTACTGGCTGAGGTGGAAGAAATGGACTATCGTTCCGTGGTTCGGCTCACGCCCCCCCTCCCCCAACGCGGAACTCGCATGCCCAACATCATTTCCGCCAAGTCCAGCGCCTCGAATTCCAACCCTGCCAAGTCCGGGGAGGCGAGTCCTGCACTCGGCCTGCCAAGTCGAGTTCCCGCAATGGCTTGGCTCGTCTGCCTGTGTAGTCTCTGCCTGCTCAGTCCACGGTTGGAGGCCAACGATTCTCTGATCCCCAAGACCCGAGCACGTCTCGCCGCCCAGGCGTCGACCAAGATCGTCTGCCTCGGAGACAGTGTGACGGGAGTCTATTATCACACCGGAGGTCGCAGGGCCTATCCGGAAATGCTGCAACTGATTCTGAGCAGCCAGTTTCCCAAGACCCAGATCGAGGTGTTCAATGCCGGAATCAGCGGCAACACGACCTCCGACGGTCTGCAGCGTCTCGAACGAGATGTCCTTTCTCACGCACCCCATTTGGTCTGCATCATGTTCGGACTGAATGACATGGGCCGTCTGGATCCAAGCCAATTCCAGGCGAATCTTGTGACCTTGGTCGAAAAGTGCCGCGGAGGGGGGGCAGAGGTGATTCTCTGCACCCCGAACGGAATGATGGAGAATCCAGGGCGCCCCAGAGATCGCTTGAAGCAATTCTGTCAGGTCCTGGCCGAGACCTCTCAAGGACACGCCACACCGCTTTGTGATGTGTTTCAGGCCTACGAAACGCTGCGGACCCTCGACCCCCGGGGCTGGAGATTGCTCTTCAGCGACGAGATCCACCCCAACATGGATGGTCATCGGCTGACGGCCCGGCTCCTGGCCCAGACCATCTCAGGGGAAGATCCTCCGCAGGCTGCGGAAGATCCTCCCCATCCGGCAACTCCCAAATGCCTCGCCCGGCGACGCGCCAGCCAGGAGATCAGAGTTCTGGCCATGCCCCCGATGGATGAACTTCTGGCCAAAGCGGGCCCCAACCTGTCCCCCGAACTCAAACTCACCATTCGACGCTGGGAGGTCGGGGGCAAAACTCTGGCCGAGATCGAGGCGGCGGCACGCCAGGTTCGGGGCAATCCCGAAACTGATCTTGTCTTGATCTGTCTTCCGGCCGAAGTGACGCCGGGCCAAAACCCGTCCCACAGCCAAATCTCCAGCCACAGTTGGATCCTGAATCACTCGCTGGCGTTCGGTCACCAGGAGTGGGATGTGGTGGTCGTGGCACCGTCCCTGCTGGGTGGCACCCTGACGGCAGACTCCTCGGCCCGGGAGGAATTCACCCGCCGCATGACACGTGCCCAAGATCTCTCGCTCATGGCACGTCCGCTGTCCGAGGAAAACACCCCAGCCGAAGACCTTCTGCTCCGCTGGCTGAAGTCCCAGGGCTGGTGAGTTGGGCTCAATCCGCTGGTTGATAGAGGCGATGTTCTTCGATGTAGCATTCGACGGCACGGGTCGTCATGAAGCGGATGCTCTTTCCAGCAGCCACCCGCGCCCGAATTTCCCGTGACGAAAACTCAATCCGAGGAATCTGCACCTGACAGATCCGGTCCACGCGCCGGTCCCCCCACAACCGGCGGTAATTCTCCAATTCGGCAGTGGGAGAACCGAGACGCCCCACCACGGCCACTTCCGCCAAATCCAGGATTTCCTGCGGTTCGCGCCACTGGGCGAAATCGGCCAGGGAGTCAGCTCCCATCAAGAACACCAATTCCGTTTCCGGCAGTTCTCGACGAAATTCCCGCAGCGTTTCCACAGTAAAACTGGGTGTGACTTTCGACAGTTCTCGACGGTCGACCCGGAATTGGAATTGTCCCGCAATCGCCAATTCCAGCATTTGAGCGCGATCCACCCCAGGGGAAATCGCCTGGCCCCGCTTGTGGGGGGGCAACCCCGCGGGCAGGAACACCACCTCGTCCAACCGACACTCTTCGCGGCATCTCTCCGCCAACAGGAGATGCCCGAGATGGACCGGATCAAAGGTGCCGCCAAAAACTCCCAACCGCCTCATGGATTCCGTCCCCGGTGTGCTTCCGAACAGGCCGAAGTCATCCCGCTGAAGTCAATTCCCCTCAGCCAGCGCCCGCACAGCTTCCGCGACCGGTCTCCCCACAGGCTCATCGGATGTTTCGTCTGCAAAAAGGCACGTCTCGCCCAGCCGCGGGCTCGTCT
>JBKCTR010000757.1:0-9690 GCA_046318755.1 Planctomycetaceae bacterium | reverse complement strand
GTACTGAAACACACGCGGTGGTGTCTGCTGAAGCGACCGGAGAACCTGACGGAGTCGCAGTCGGTCCGGCTGAAGGAGTTGGTGAAGTTGAACTTGCGAACCGTGAGGGCGTACCTGCTGAAGGAGGACTTCCAGTGGTTCTGGGAGTACCGGTCTCCGACGGTGGCGATGCGGTTTCTGGACGAGTGGTGCGGGAAGGTGATGCGATCGCGGCTGGAACCGATGAAGCGGGTGGCGCGAATGCTACGTCACCATCAGCCCCTGATCCGCAACTGGTTTGTGGCGCGGGGGACGATTTCGGGGGGTGTCGTGGAGGGATTCAACAACAAGGCGAAACTGACCACCAAAAAGGCGTATGGATTTCGCGAGCTGAAAATGCTGCAAATCGCCTTATATCATCAACTTGGGAACCTGCCCGCTGACACAAATCTTTCGAGCCCAACCCGAATGGAGCTCGAAAACAGATTTGGACGGGAGCTGTCACACTCTGGGTCGAGGGTCGTCAGCTCGTCGAGGTCGGTGGACCTGCTCCGTGATGCGTACAACGATTGTGGGGAGGAGACAAAACAAAGCGGACGGCACCGGTGACCGGAACCGTCCGCAATTTCAATCTGCGAAGAACAACGAATCGCGAGCTATTTCTTCGGGTCGAGATTCGCCAGCAACTCGTCCTGCGTCACTTTCGAATCGACTCCGCCCGAGGGAACTTCGCCGTGCGCCACCCACACCAGGGCGTTCAGCACGAGCCGGCGGAAGTTGTCGTCGGCCCAATTGCGATGGAAGTGGCCGCCGGTGAAACCGAACCCCCGGCCTCCATTCTCCCGTTCCGTCGCCCAAGCGACGTGCTGGGGCTGCCCCTTGGTGGCCCGCACCGCGGGGTTGCCGCTGTGGGGACCATCGGGACGATCCAGGGTGCTGGCCGGAGGAACCGCCGTCAGAATGGGGGTCACGCGCTCGAGCTTGTCCCGAAACCGCATGTGGTAGTACCACTCGTCGTTGATCTCAAACGGCTTCACCCCCTTGGTGATGGGGTGATTGGGCAGCGTCTCGAACTTGGCCGTCCAATGGGGGTTCACCGACCAATTCGTCTCAAAATAGCCCCCCAGCCAGTCCAGAAACTCGGCCCCGCCCCGCTCCTTGGGGACCTCGACCGCGTAGTGCAGGCAGGCGATTCCCACCCCCAGGCGGGCCAGCTCGTCGAGCTGCTTGAGCCGCTCTCCCTGAATGGCGGGATGTCCGCCTCCGCCGTCGGCGTAAAACATCACCGCATCGGCGTTGTCGAACGCGCTGGGATCCTTGGGCCAGCCCCCTTTGTACAGAGTCGCCTGAATGCCCGGAGTGTTGTTGAGGCACTTCTCCAACAGCATCACTCCGGCGTTGAACTCGTGGTCACCGGGGCCATGGCTCTGGGTGCCGGCCAACATCACCACTTTCTTCAGGCCCGCCACCAGCGGCGTACGGCGGATGCGGATGTTCTTGAACTGCACCGTCATCGCGGGGCCCGCATGCAACTGCAGGGCCAGAATGCCCGACATGGCCCGGTTCTTGGCGTCATTGTCGGTGACCTGGGCTGTGACCCGCCCGTTGATGATGTGGGTCAGTTGGTTCCCCTCGGCCAGAATGATGTAGTCGTTCCAGTCTTCTTTCTTGATGACCGTCTGGATGTCTTTGGTGTTCCCCAGCGAGGCGACCACCTGCTTCTTGCCCCCCTCGTTGATCACGGTCTTCTCGCCCCGTTCGGCCAGAATGCCGCGGCCCCGCTCTTCGTAGAGAATGCCCGAATAGGTCTCCCCCGCCTCGAAGTCTCCCTGGTAACCCCCCACCACCCAGTTGCCGAGGTCTTTGCTGCGGTACTGAATGCCCGAGTTGCCGCCGACAATCTTGAACGACAGCCGCAATTCGAAGTTGTCGACGTTCCCATCACGCCAGATGAGGAATGTGTTCCCGGCGGTCTTGTTCTGGTCAGTCGTCTGTCCGGTGATCGCTCCATCCTTGACGGACCAGAACTTGGGATCGCCATCCCAACCCGACAGGTCCTTGCCATTGAAGAGGCTCTTGAAACCGGGTTCGACCTCTTGGGCCGACACCGACCCGAAGGTCAGTCCCAGCAGAGCGGCGGACAGAGTGGCCGCCAGCCAGACAGAGTGCAGTCTGCGGTGTGTCATGAATTCCCTCGTGCGGTGATGACTCGTGAAGGGCTCCGGCCAGCCGCCCGGCCGGGCCACGCGCCACGCCCCCGCCGCTGGTGGCCAGGGGGAAACCGGGGACTGTGACGCGGCGCGAGTGTATCTCCCCCGGATTGAGAATTCACCCCCGGGGAGTTAGCCTCGCGGCTGTGTGGCCCGGCGGAACCGGCCACTGGCAAGCTGCCCGATCGCCCCGGGGCCCCCGGGCCTCCCGCGACGGACCGTTGAAAGTCGACACTCAATTGCAGGAGTGATGCCGATGCGCAGCGTTTCCACCTTGTTGCTGGCCACCCTGATCCCGGCGTTGGCCTGGGCTCAGGAATTGCCCTCTCCCTCGGGAAGCACGATTGTTCCCCCCGGGGCCAAACTGGAGAAGCTCTTCACCCGTTCGGCCCCCATCCGGGGGGGACTGACCGAAGGCCCCACCCCCGGACCCGACGGGGCCATCTACTTTTCGGACATCCCTGTCGGCGACGACCGGGGAATGATCATGCGGTTTGACCCCGCCACGAAACAGACCACGACTTTTATCGAGAACAGCCAGAAGTCGAATGGTTTGAAGTTCGGGGCCGACGGAATGCTGTATGCCTGCGAGGGTTCCGACCAGGGGGGCCGGGCCGTTGTCCGCTGGAATCCGCAGACCAAGCAGCGCACTGTGCTGGCCGACAAGTACATGGGGAAGCGGTTCAACGCCCCCAACGACCTCGTGTTGGACCGTGCCGGACGAATCTACTTCTCCGATCCCCGCTACCTCGGAACCGAACCTCGGGAACTCGAGCATCGCTCGGTCTATCGGGTAGACCCTGACGGCCGGGTGACCGAAATCACTCATGAGGTCGAGAAACCGAATGGAATCGCCCTCAGTCCCGATCAGCGGACGCTCTACCTCGCCGATCACAACAACGGCACCGACCGCATCGATCCCGACAACAAGGCCGACATCAAAAAGGGGGCGATGAAGATCTACGCCTTTCCCTTAGGTCCCGACGGGCTGGTGAGTGGCCCTCGCAGGACCCTGGTCGATTTCGGAGATCAGGCCGGTTGCGATGGAATGACTGTTGATTCCAAGGGGCATATTTACCTGACCGCCCGTGGTGTGAAGCGCCCCGGAGTGCTGGTGATCGACCCCACGGGAAAGGAAGTCGCGTTCATTCCCACCGGCCCCCCCAATCAATCGGAGGAGCCCCCGGTCGGGCTTCCCAGCAATGTCACGTTCGGCATCGGCGACCAAAAGCAGACCCTGTACATCACCGTCGACACCAGCCTGTACCGCATCGGCCTGCTGGTCCCCGGGTTTCACTCGGGGGTGAAGTAGGGAGTTGACTTCAACGCACCAAGGCGTATGGTTCCGGCGTCGCTGCTCGTGATGGGCGTCGACACCGAAGGTCGCCAGCCAGGCCTGCCCCGGGGGGTTGTCTCCCGGGGGCAGGCTTGTTTCTTTTCCGGACTGTGACGGTGATGATCATGAACGAATCGGTTGATATCGATGCCATCCGGACCACCCTGTGCCATGAGTTCGCCAAGATGGTGATTGCAGGGGCCAACCAGGTACGGGTTCGCATTACACATCCCCACGGAACTCCGGCGGAAGCGTGGTTTTACCGCCATCGAGACCATTCGTGGCAGCGCGACGCCACCACCATCGCCGACGCACCTCGGGTGCGGGCCATCCAACAGGAGCTGGAGCAGGTACTGAGCCGGGGACGGGGCGATTTGTGGCAGGCCCGTCAGCACGGGGCGGCCGACCACACCGATTACGACCTCAGCCTGCACACGTCCCAGTTGGCGGAACTGAACGACGAACGACTGCCGGGCTACCTGGCTGGCTTGTTGTTTCTCGACGCCAACGATGCCGATCACAATCGAAGGCAGTCCGTCCGACATGGACGAATTGGCTGAATTCCTCCCCGTCGATGCCAGACTCGGGGTCCCACTTCGGGGGACCAACTCTTCTCTTGGGTTTCACGACCCAGCCAACGACAGAATTTTTTTGGTTTTTCCGAGTCGGTTCCCATCTGCGGAATTGACTTTTATGGGTGTGGCGGACGGCATCTGTCTCGCTGCAGATCTCCGCCACAATCACCCACTGCCTCAGCAATGCCGATCCCATGGCATGGAAGCAGGTTACGCACGACAATCCATCCATGATGTTTCTCGATCTCAACTCCCTGACCCTGAGCTCGACGCTCCGCCAATCTGGACAACTCAAGATTCGTGTGACTCATCCCCGAGGCGTGGCGATGGAAGCCGAGGTCTTGGTTCCTCATCTGGGAAACTGGCAAGGACATGCGATGACATTCGACCACAAATACTGTGCGCAAGGTCTCATGCGTGCACTGGAACGCCGCCTGCAACAAAGCGATGCCATGTCGGTGCAGCGTTGGAAGGATGTGACCGAGTACCATTTTCCTTCGCTGGAAAACGGTTGAGCGCGGCCACCAAGTTGACAGTCAAACTGATCGGATGCCGCCAGCCAATCCAACACCTGCTGTGGTGGAGCGGTCCATGAGCCAAGCGAGTCCTGCCCAACAGAACGGAAGTTTGAGAGGAGACAGCTGGCAATCCCCCGCTGAGGAGTTCCCGAAGAGGGCTCCTGCCGCACCTCGAGATGAATGATGGACCAACTGGTAGTCTTCGCCTGCAATCCGGACGACCGCGAAGCGCTGGCCTCTCTGCTGGCCGAGCATCTCGGGATGACCCGGACCGACGCCGCCATCCAGGCCCGGTTGGCTCCCGGAGTGGTGCGGGGCGATTATTCTCCCCAGCAGGCCGCCGCCGCGGCGGAGTCGATCCTGCGGCTGGGACTGCAGGCCCAGGTGATTCCCAGCCCGGATGTGCCAGTTCTGCATCCTCATGAACGGGTGCATCATCTGCACTGGCCGGAGGGGGGCCTGCTGGTGCTCGATCCCGTGGGGAACCATACCGAGAACCTCCCCTGGGATCACCTCGAACTCGTGTCGGTGGGGCTGGTTCCACCCGATGCCGGGAAACCGGTCGCCGCTCGATCGAACACGGTTCTGGCGACCGGACGTCAGCATCTGTCGGAAGGGGAGTCCACAGCCGCCAGCCCCCCCCAGTTGGAAATGCTGCTGATCTGGCAAGCTCCCTTTCGGGTGCTGCGATTGGAGGCTCCGCACCTGAACTACGAGTTCCTGGGGTCGCGGCGCCTGGCCGGATCAGCCGAGAATTTCCGGCTGCTGGCCGAAGACATCCTGGCCCTGGCGCCCCACGTCTACCGCACCCCCGCCACGCGGGCTTGGCTGCGGGGCGATCCACCTGCCAGTCATCTCTTTGATTCCGCCAGAGATTTGGAACGAGCGACGCAATTGCAACTTCTAATCCACCGCCAGGCCCACGGACGGGGGAACATGGTCCGCTGACAGCGGGGGCTCACATCGACGCCGACCCGATCCGGCATCCAGCGACGATTCGGTTACAGCACGCCCCCCATCGCTTCCTCCGCCGTCACGATCATCGTGGCAATCTCAATCAGCTTTTTATTCTTCTCACTGGCCAGCTTCTGCAGCCGCCGGAAGGCGTCGGACTCGCTCATACCCGTCCGGCTCATCAGCACCCCTTTGGCCCGCTCGATCACCTTTCGGTCCGCCAGGGCCTGCCGCAGATCACTCGCCTCTTTCCTCAGCGACTGGAAGTGCGAGAAGCGATGCACCGCCAGGGCAATCGCCGGCTCGAGGTCGGCCTGCTTGATCGGCTTGACGAGGTACGACATCACATGGTCGCTTTCGGCCCGCTCGATCAGCGAGGCGTCATGATAGGCCGAGACCAAAATCACAGGCATGGGATGGATCTTGTACAACTCGATCGCGGCATCGATGCCATCCATTTCAGGCATCTTGATGTCGGTAATCACCAGATCGGGCGGGTTGCGGCGGCAGTTGTCGACCAGTTCCTGACCGGTCGCCGCCACCGAGACCACCTGGTGCCCCAACAGGGGGAGCATCTTCTGAAAATAGTCGCGCATGTCGATTTCATCATCGGCCACGGCGATCTTCAGACCTGACTGCATGAAAACTCTCCCGACGGCCCTTCGACAGGCAGCGTGATGACAATTTCGGCCCCCGATCCAGACGCCTCGCCCACCTCGATGCGTCCGCCATGGGCCTCGACCAGCCGGCGGGAAATGGCCATGCCCAGCCCGGTCCCTTTGGTCTTGGTTGTGAAAAACGGTTCAAACACTCGCGCCCTGGCCTCGGCTGAAATCCCCGGACCATTGTCGCGGAAGGTCACCCGATAGGCCGGACGGTTCTGCAACACCGTGCAGCTCAGTTCGACTTCGATCTTCACAGGGACTGAGCCACAGGTCAGCGCGTTCTCCAGGACATTCCGGAAGACCCGTTCGAGAGCCAGCGCATCGACCCGACAACGGGGGATCCCTTCGCACGCACCAATCGTCAGGGTCGCGGGATGCCGCTGGCGCTCCACTGCGAGATTCTCCCAGGTATCCTCCACGACCCGCCGTAGATTGACCTGATCGGTCTTCAGACGGATGGGGGCGGCGTAGTCGCGCACCTCTTCGTACAGGGCATGCAGGGCATCCTGCGCGTTTTGAATCCGGGCGACCAGATCGAGCGCGACCGGACGATCCTGCAGCTCCATCGCCAGCATTTCGAGGCACGCCTGGCTGCGCTGCAGGGCATTGCGACTCTCGTGCGCCAAGCCGGTGATCATCTCGCCAATCGCCGCGAGCCGTTCGGTCTGCAGGGCCCGCTTTTGTGCCTCGCGCAGCGGGGTGATGTCCTGCCCCACCGCCAACAGCATGGTCTTTCCCGTTTCCTGCATCAGCGGACAGGTGTTCCAGACCAACAGCCGCTCGCTCCCGTCCCTCAGCCGAATGTAGTTGGTGTAACCGGTCGAAAACGGTGTCGACAGCGCCCGGGCCAACTCCTGGCGCACCAGGCTGGCCACTTCTGGTTCCGGGATAAAGACCTCAAACCAGTCTCGCCCCACCACCTCCGCGGAACTGTAGCCGGTCAGGGTCTCGGCAAACGGGCTGAAATCGCTGATGATCCCCGCCGAATCAACAATCACGATCAGGCAGGGGGCAGCCTTCAAAACCGCGTCGAGCGCCTGGCGGGTCTTCTGTTGCTCAATCTGCCGTTGCTCTCGCTCAAAGGCCGACTGCCGCCGGTCCCATTCATGGCGATAGGCCTCCTGAATGATCAAGTGATCGAGATCCATCACCCGATTCAAAGTCTGGCGCAGCTCCATCGCCTCGGTCGGTTCACAACGCCGGTCGATTGCCTCGATCAACCGCTGCCGCAGGCGCGACAACGCGGCGCTGGTGTAGACCTGCGGCAGACCGATCTCGACATGTCGCCGGCCCACTCGCCAGCGGGCCCGCACAAAGGCCTCATCGTGCTGCCCGAGGAACAACTCATCCAGCCAGGTTCCCAGTGCCCGCCGTAGAATCTCGGGCCGCTGAGGACTCTCTCCCAAGAGCCTGCGGGTTGCCTGGTGTCGCGAAATCTCCCGGTAGAAGTCTTCGACAATCTCGTGAAAATCTCCTCTGAGCAGCGGATAAGCGCGTTGCAGCGCCGCCTGATCGGAGGGCTGCCAACCCACATACTGCTGCAACTCACCAAACAGGACGTTCAACCGCCGGTCCCATTCCGCCGCCGACGCCCCCTCCTCTGGCCCGGCCTCGGGTATGGCCAGCGGCAGCCCCCGGTTGCCGGGACCGACAGGCGAGTTCCGACCAGGAGCGACCTGGTCGGGCGCAGCCCACGTGCCCCGCGGCCACATCTCCCCCTCGACTGGTGTCATCGGGCTGATTCTTTGCTCGTGCCGGTCGGTGTCGGCCGGTCACTCTGGGTGGTTGCGCATCACGGCCGGTCCCCCCAGCCACAGGGTTCGCTCTTCACACTCTCCACCCCCGGGGCACTTGGCTCCCCTGGGACAAATTTCGGTCCGCACTTGTTACGCCCGACTGCTGATCGAGCGCAAAAAAAAACTCCGCCACGGAATTCCCGCAGGGAGCCTGACACGACTGCGTCGAACAGCACCAGCTTCATGAGTGCTGCCGGATTCTTACACTTTGCAAGTGAGAAATCAACCATGCTTTCCCTGTGGCGCGGTCACTGGCAGGGTGGCGCGGTCACTGGCAGGGTCGGCAACTCGGTCAAGTCACCATCACCCAACCTGGTCCCAACGCCATGGTGGCCGACCAACCAGACCGACCTTCTCCGCGCCTGGTCTCCTCGGCCATTCTCCAGGCACCCTCCCCGGGCTCTGGCCCGTCACGCGATTTCTGGTCGCCATTTCCGTCGGGGAATCGATGGGCAGCCAACACAAGATACTCACAAATGTTTACTAATTCTGGGGAATCGGGGTAGACGTCTCGGGCAATCTTCTTTGTAATCCCCCCCCCGTCGCGGGCCGTCAGGACGCAGGCCGCGTCGGACTGGCTGCGTGCGTTGCTGGCTCAGGGATGAGTGTCGTGAACGGACCGTCGGGAATTCTCAGCCAAGCGACCCGGCTGCGTGACAGGGGTGACTTCGAGCAGGCCGAGCGGTTGCTGCGGCACCTGATCCGCCTCTACCCGGGCGATGCCGACGGCTGGCACCAGTTGGGGCTGGTCCGTCACGATCGCCTCGACTACGCCGAAGCGCACCGTTGCCTGTCGCGGGCCCTCGAACTCGCTCCCGACCGGGCCATCTTGTACCGCGATCTGGGAACCATCCATCTCGACGCCGGGCTGTTCAGCGAAGCCCTCGACAATCTGCAGCAGGCGGTGCACCTGGCCCCCCACGACGCCGGTCTGCACCATTCCCTGGGTCTGGTGCTGCTGCAATATGGCAACCTGTTGGGGGCCCGTCTCAGACTGCAGCAGGCCATTCGACTCGAACCCCGCGCGGTCGATGCGTGGTTTCATTTGGGACTGTGCTGTCAGCAACAGGGAGATTTGGACTCGGCCATCGTCTGCTTCCGACGGGTCTCGGAACTGCGTCCCGATCATCCCGAAGCCCCCGCACAGATCCGCCGGCTGCAGGAACTGTTGGCCCCACGCGTCGATGCGGCCTGACTGGGGCAGGGACCCCGCGCAGACTCCCCCCAGCCCACCCGCGGAATTCGCACTGCCGTTCTTGCCCCCGGCGGTCCCCGCGCCCCCCTGATACCGGGGAATTGTTTCCGGGAAATTGTTTCAACCAGGACGGTTGGCACTGCCACCAAGAAAGCTCTGTGCCAGCTCCGCCCAACTGGTCGAGAACAGAACGTCGAACGCAACCACGGCCCCCGAAGTTCGCAGCGAACGCCAAAAAACCACACCTCTCCCAACAGCGCCTGTCTTCCCAGGTGCCGGTTCGAACGGAGTGCCGGTTGGAAAGGGGGCCATGGGCTCATAGAATCCTTCCATGGGAACGGTTTACTTCAAGCGCCTACGGCTGGAGTTGGAACTGGGGGGATCGCAATTCCCGCAGCCAGGGCTTCCTCTTGGCTTCGAGTGGCTTCCCTGGGCACCCGGCCTGTTGATGCGGCATGCGGT
>JBKCTR010000756.1:0-3627 GCA_046318755.1 Planctomycetaceae bacterium | reverse complement strand
GGACCTCGAGCTGGAATTGCAACAGGCCTACACTCGCTGGGAAGAACTCGAGCAGCAGCGTGAGGCGTCTGGACCCGAGTGAGTGCGCTTTTCAAGACGCAGCAGGGATTGAATGGGGGCAGTCGTGGCGGCCTCTCACGTTGCCTGGGGGAAGCAACAAGCCCCGCTGTTCGACGCTCTTGCCTCGTTCGCGAACCTCCCGGCAGCAGTTTTGGCGGCCAACGCCAAATTCGGCCAGAACTCCATTGGAGTGAGTTCGACTTGGCTCAATTCCGGTGGGATGCGGAGCGACGTTTCCCCAGGGCTGCTCGCAGTGCTGCCAAAGCCCCGAGACCGATCGCTGCCAAAACTCCAGTTGAGGGCTCAGGAGCCGAAAGGTCGACGAACGACAGGAAGCCCTGTTGGTAGATGAATTTCTGACCCCAAGTGGCGGTGGCCGATTCCTGTCCATCATTCCCCACAGCCTGGGACCGGAGATCAATTTCCAGGATCAGCCGATAGGTGCCATTCGTCTTATTACCCAATTCGTCGTCCCAAGGGTCTGGACGAGTGTTGACGGGAATGCCGGCATCGGACTGTTCATATTGCCATGTGCGCTGCGAAGCGAACAGTGAGCTGCCATCGTTCAATGGGTCCAAGGCGGTCTCAGCGTAAGACAACGTTCCCACCGCTTTCACATAATCCACGGAGCCCACGTTATCAACCAGCCTGCCTGCGGTCATCAACGAACCGCTCGGACTCGCGGTCATTGTCACCCCCAAGGCATCGTTGACACCAGAGATGACGAAATCGGCCTGCAATTGAACCCGCTGGGTTTGCTGTTGCGATCCCCACTTGCCGGCGGGGGCTTTGGTGTCTGCTTTCAGACCCGGAGCCGAGATCTGGACCTCGATGTACTGACGGGGATTTTGGGTCAGCGAAAGGGACCAGTGGAGGCCCCCACTGGTCAGGGTAACAGTTCCTGGGGCGGTACCATCGAAGAGTGGATCTCCGAGCGCGACCAGTGTGTCGACATCGGTTCCCGTCGCATACCGGACGACCGGCGTACCGGTCCATCGAATCTCAGCACCGGATAGGGGGAGACTCCAAAACAGCAGGGCGAATGAGAACCCGACTGTTGGAAACAGTGAAAGCAGACGGGGTTGAACAGGACGCGGTCTCGACATGGAAACCCTCTCGCTGCGGAATGTGGGAGGGATGCGCTGGAGCGCTGGGTGGAAAACGTCGCGAGACTGTGAAACTCCACTCCAGACTTTCTCTGGAAAGATGGTAGACGATGTCCAGTCTTTTGGGGAGTGTTGGAATCGCGAAGAATCGGCGAATTCGGGAACTTTAGTTTTCACGGTTGGGAGGAGGGAGCGAAGCGCACTCCGAGCTTTTCCATCTCCCTCCGCGCTTGCTCGAGGCCATTCTTGACCCAGATCAGGTCGCAGCCGCAGGTGGTCCAGAGGGCACCCCGGTCGATCAGTTCCCGCACCCGCTCTGGTGTCCCGGCCGTCGTCCCCCACGCCTTGCCGTGTCGGTCTGCGGCCGCTGCGATCTTCCGCAGCGCCTCGTCGATCCGCGGGTGCTGAAACTGTCCTGGAATTCCTGCCAAGATCGAGAAATCGGCCGGTCCCAGCATGATCACGTCGATCCCTTCGACCGCAGCGATCTCGTCGACCCGCTCGAGGGCCTGGGGGCTTTCGATCTGGATGACAATCCAGGTTTCTTCGTTTGCCTCGCGGATGTATTCGGCAAAGTCGGCCCGGCAATAGGGCATGTCGGGATTGCCCCCATCAAATCCCCGGGTGCCCAGAGGGCCGAACTTGCTCCAGCGGACCACTTCCCGGGCCTCCTCGGCCGACTCGCAGCGAGGGTACAGGATCCCGTGGGCGCCAGCCTCCAGCAGCCGTCCCAGCCGCATGAATTCCCCCTTGGCCGGGCGTGCCATGATGTCGGCCTGTCCAACCCGGGCGGCGCGCATCAGGCTCCAGGCGGTTTCCACACTGGTCGCATGGTGTTCGAGGTCCATCCAGATGTAATCGAACCCCACGAGGCTCGCCAATTCGTAAACCGTGGGGTCGGTCAGGTGCAGTGCCACACCGAGGCAGGGCTCACGACGACGCAGTTTCGTTTTGACAAGGCTCTTTCGCATGACGGACCCAGAGGGGGAAAAGGGAAATCGAAATTGGTCAGGTCAGGTCGTGAACCGGGGATTTCACCCGCAGTTCTCTCCGGACACCAGTCGCCAGGGGGAGCAGGAGTCAGCTCTCGGGCCCGCCAGAGATTCGCAGTCGCGACCAGCGAATGACGTGCAGGCCTTCTTCAAGACACCAAAACACCACCAACACGTTGCCCGGAGACACCTCGACCAGGCTGGGGTAGCCGCATCTTAGCGAACTGAGCTCGTCGCTGGCATGTCCCCGGCCGCGCATGGCGTTTCCGGCCCCCTGCCACACGGGAAGTGTCTCGAGACCCAGCCAGTCTTCCCCCTTCAAACGCGCCACTTGGGCCCACAATCCCGGTGGATCGACACCTCGATAGACGCACAGGACACGTCCGTCGTGCAGACAGAGCACCTTGGCAGTCTCCCCCCGCAGGCCATTCTCCCGAAGTGGGCCAAAGTGGAAGCCCCGGTTCGCCACACAGTATCCGGTCGCCAGACTGCGGCCGGTGGGCTCGTGAAACCGCCATAGCGTTGCCAGCAGTCCCCCTTCGGGCCGCCGGTCGATGCCAACCTCCCACAAGATCGTCTGTCTGGGGGATTCGTCCGCGATGGGCAACCACTCGGGCCAGGTCTGGCCCTTGTCGCGAGAGATCCAGGCGACAGCCCGCATACCCCCCGGGCAGCTGCCATCCCAGCCCCGCCAGGTCGAAGTGGGCCAAAGCCAGCGGCCATCGCCGCAGTCGAGGACCCGGTGGCACAGTTCGAATGCCGGTCCCGGCAGAGGCGGAGCGAGTGGTGCGGCAGCGCTCCACTTGCTGTCAAAGGAGTCGCGGCGAGTGAGGAACACTTCCATCGGGGTGTACCCGAGGTTCGCCCGATTGATCAATCCTTCATCGGGATGGGGACGCTGCCACCGCGCGCCGATTCCCACCCAGTCTCCATCGGACATTCGACCCACCCGGATCGAGTGGGTGCAGGGAATCGAGTGGTCTGGGGAGGTCACCTGGCGGTCGAGCCAGGGATCATCCAGCAACCGGCGCGGGGTGGTCCAGCGGGCGCCCGCGTCATTCGAAACCGACCAAAACGTCGCGTAGTCAAACGCCTCCACTGCCTCGGCCAGATCGAACGAGACAAACCAATCTTGTTCGGAAAGCGCCACGACCGAGGGGTGCCATGCGTGCCGGGATCGCAGGTGCGGCTGGGGATTGGCATACACCAGGCCGGTTTCCACCAACTCGATCACGATTCAATCTCGGAGTTTTGGGACACTGAGGAATCGTTGGGAACGGAAGTCTGTGCCACGGGGAGATCGGACTGACCGATCGTGGCCGGGGAGTGCGCCCGCGTTGGATCGCGCTGCTCGATGCGGGAAATCAGCCAATCCAACGCACCGGGATGCTCCAGGTGTCGCTTCCAGTCGGTGCCTCCCCCGGGGGAGGGGGATGTCGCGACTGTGGTGCAGTGGGGCTGGATAAAGG
>JBKCTR010000755.1:0-3709 GCA_046318755.1 Planctomycetaceae bacterium | reverse complement strand
AGCCTTTGCGGTGCTCGTACGACCGCTGGGTGAAGGGATCCCAGCCACACAGCATCGACCGGCGAACACAGCGGTTGATGCAGTGATAGACCCCGACCTCATGCGGCTCGAACACGAATTTGCGCGGCAATCGCGACATGGAACACCCGGCCAGGAGCTGAGGAAATCTGGTGCGACGGAGCCAAGGGAAAAACTGACGTACACCATCGCTTGCGAATACTGTGTACACATGGGTTTATAAACAGTCTAGTGTACACAAAAAATTAATGTACACGTCATGAATAATTCTGCAAGGTCTTATGGGAAAACACTTTACGGCTAAGCAACACGGCCTTTTAGACAAAGGGTGGCCCCCGGTTTCACTATGTCTTCGCCTGCAACCCCGGGTGCTCTGCCAGGTGCTTCCCCACAGCCTCCCAGACCTCCCCAAACGGATCGCGACGCGTTCGCCACCAGTGCTTCCCCTTCCCCTCGCTCGGCATCTTCGACTCCCTTCGATACTTCCGCGCCGTCTTCTCGCTCATCCCTGACTTCAACGCCGCCACCGGCACGACCACGGTTGTCAACCACGTCCGCTACGACACGTTCGTAAGCGCCAACCGGCACCACTCTTGACCGCCCGCGTACCCTGACCGGTTTTCGGGGCTTTGCCCCGGGTTCCGATTCAGGAGAGTGGCGATGGCGAGGCGGTTGAGTGCGGAGTGGCGGGCCGAGTGGCGTGAGCGGTTGATGCGGTTTCGGGGTTGGACGGGGACGTCCGGCGAATTCTGTCGGCGCGAGGGGATCTCCCGGTCGTCGCTGCTCCGCTGGGCCAAGCGGCTGCGGGTGCCGGTGACGGCCCGGTCCCGGCCGGGAACCGGGCTGGTGAGGGTTCGGGCCAAGCCGGAAGCGGATCGCCCCCCCTTCGCCGCCGTCAGGGTCCGGCACTTGCTGGGGACCGACGCCGCCCTGCGGGTCGTGCTGCCCAACGGCACCCGGCTGGAGGTCCCCGAGCGGGACCCCGCGGTACTGCGGATGGTCGTCGAGACGGTACTGCGGCAGGCGGCGACGTCCGGGGAGGGGCTGTGATGCTCACCCTCACCCCCCACGTGAAGATCTACGTCCACCTGCCGCCGACCGACATGCGCAAGAGCTTCGATGGACTCACCGGCCTGGTCCGCTCGGTCTTCCAGGCCGAACCCCGGGACGGCAGCTGGTTCCTGTTCTTCAACCACCGCCGGGACCGGGTGAAGATCCTGGCCTGGGAACCGGACGGCTTCTCGATCTGGTACAAGCGCCTTGAGGCCGGCACCTTCGAGAACCTGCGGTCCGTGGCCGAAGGGCTGACCCGGGAAATCGACTCGACCGAGCTGGCCCTGCTGCTGGCCGGAGTCTCGATCCAGAGTGCCCAACGTCGACGGCGACTCCCCCGGGTGGCGTGAGGTCACACCGGCGTTCCAACCGGTTGTCCGCCAGTGTTCCTGAGCCCCGATCCCCGTGGATCGGGGCTCTTGTTTTTGGGAATCCGTGTCCTGTGGAGCGATTGCTCCTTGCAATAAAGGGGACACCCAGGTACAATACGGGCATGAAGAACAAGCCCCAGCCCACCCGCCTCCCGATCCCCCAGGACCTGGCCGCCTGCCAGGCCCTGATCCAGGAGCTGTTCACGACCATCGCGCAGCAGCAGGAATCGCTGGTTGAGAAGGAGCGGCAGCTGGTGGAGAAGCAGGCCCGCATCGAGCAGTTGGTGCAGGAGCGGTTCCGTCGCCGCAGTGAACGGTACAAGGCGGCCCCCAACCAGATGGTCCTCGACTTCCCCGGCGTGCCCGGGATCGAGTCGATGGCCGAGGGCTTGGCCGACGCGGTCGTGGAGGAGGTCGAGGCCAGCGAGACGGTCACCGCCAAGATCGCCAAGCCCCGCAAGCCGCGTCAGCGTCGCCAGGAAACGCTCCCCGAGGACCTGCCCCGCCGCGAGATCGTGGTGGAGGGTCCGGAGTCGGTGCGAACCTGCCCCACACACGGCGAGCGGGTGCGGATTGGCGAGGATGTCACCGAGACCCTGGTGCTGATCCCCGCCGAGCTGTATGTCGAGCGGCGGGTGTTCCCGAAATACGCCTGTGCGAACCACGCCGAGTGCGGCGTCGGCAGTCCCGCCCGTCCCGCCAGCCTGATCGAGGGCAATCGCTACGACACCTCGATCGCCGCCGAGATCATCACCGCGAAATACGGCTTTCACCTGCCGGTGTACCGGCAGCAGGACCTGTTCGCCGCCAGCGGCTGGGCCCCGGCCCGGGAGACGCTGCTGAACATCATGCGATCGGCGGCGGAACTGCTGCCGCCGTTCATCAGTTATCTGAAACGGCGGGTGCTGGCTGATCCGTACCTGGGGACGGATGACACGACGGTGACCCTGCTGCTCCCCCGGAACCTGCCGTTGATTGATCCGGACAATCCCCGCTCCGCGCGGATCCACGAGGTGCTGCAGGCGGCGCGGGAGGCGGGACATCCCAGCGTGACCGCGCGGATGTGGGCCTATCGCAGCGTGCGGGAGAAGTTGAACATCTTTGACTTCACGGTCAGTCGGCACCGCGATGGTCCCGACCAGTTCCTGCTGGATACCGGCTATCAGGGCACACTGATCTCCGACTGCTACTCCGGGTACGTCACCCTGGATGAACGCAGCGCCACGCGCATCCAACATGCGGCCTGCAACTCGCACGCGCGGCGGAAGTTCATCAACGCGCTGGCGAATCATCCGCAGCTCGGCGCGTTGTTCCTGGGGATGTACCGCGAGCTGTATGACCTGGAGATCGAGGCGAAGACGTTCGAGCCCGCGGCGCGGCTGGCGCTGCGCCGCGAGCGGGCGGTGCCGGTGTGGGAGCGGATGCGCGCCCTGCTGGATGGGCCGCTGGTCCAGAACCTCGCCCCCAAGGACAAAATGCGCGAGGCGGCGGAGTACCTGCGGAATCACTGGAACGCGCTGCGGGTGTACCTCAACGATGCGTTGGTGCCGATCGACAACAATGACGTCGAGCAGCTGATGAAGCAGGTCGCCGTCGGCCGAAAAAATTGGCTGTTCATCGGCAGCGTGGCGGCGGGGGACCAGGCGGCCATGCTGATGACGCTGACCAGCAGCGCGCTGCGCAACGACCTGCACGTCGGGATGTATCTCCAGGCGGTGCTGGACGCGCTGTTGGCCGGCTCGACCGACTACGCCGCGCTGGCCCCCGACGTCTGGGCCGGCCAGCACCCGGAGGCGATCCGCCGGTATCGCCAGGAAGAACGGCAGGAGCGCGCGACGGCGAAGGCGATCCGGCTCGCGCAACGCCTGGGACTCCCCGAGCGCCTCGTGGAGGAGTGACCGGTCGTTGGGGGGCCCGGCCGACGATCGGTCGGCCGGCGGAGCCCGGCTGGGAGCGGGGCTGGGGCACGCGCCGGAGAGCGCGATAACCTCCGCACCGGGACGGAGAGCGAGGCGGGGTCAGGGGCGCCCGACCGCCGGCGGGAGCCCGCCCCGGGGCCGTGCGGCATATGCCGCTGGATGGCGCTTATGAACGCGACGCTAAACAAAACGTGTTTCTTCACCTGCGACTCCTATTTCGACGAACGACCAAGGTAACCCGGCAGCGGCCAAGAACCTTTGATTTCAGAACACGCCCGATCCGCCGCTCGGGTTGACCGCCTTGTTCGCTGCTCGCTCATGTTCCCGGCCAAACTCGATCCACAGTTG
>JBKCTR010000754.1:0-3260 GCA_046318755.1 Planctomycetaceae bacterium | reverse complement strand
GATGGCACAGGCAGCGTTTGTCCCTCGAGCCTCAGCCAGAGCCCGCGGATACTCCCCTTCAAGAGCCTTCGTTTGAGCCAGATGCTCGGCCAGCCACTCCACCGGCCGCAGCAGAGTGATCTCCAGAAAGTCCCCCGTCGGCTTCGGCATCCGCAGCCGGATGTTGACCGCGGTCGCGGCATTCACGAGCGCATCCGGCATCTCCACTCCGGCCAACTCCGGATTGCGGGCCAAGACTCGCTGACCAGTCTGAATCGTCTCAATCGCCCGGGCGTAGTAGGCCGCTCCCGACGGGCCGGTCACCGGCTCGCTTCGGACCGGCCGCATCGCGGGAGAATGTCCTGCCTGCGCGGGACCGGCGGCAACACGGCCATCCGTCGACGGAGCACCCGGACTGACCGGCGACTTCCCCAACCAGCACGCCAGAGCCGCCACCGCCAGCACTACGGCCATGCCCCGGCGTAGTCCGGCACCAAACCCGGTTCGCCGCGCACCGCGAGCCGTGTCCCGCATCGCGGGACTCTGCGGCCAAGCGGATACTGCCACCGACGCACTCACTCGCGACAATTCCCGTATGTTCCAGATCCGATTCCATCCCCGCGAAATGGCACTGCGGGTTGGAACGGCTTGGTCGCAGAGTACCGCCGCACCCGGCAACGCGGCAACGGTGGCCAGGGCGGTCTCCACCCGTCGGGATGCCGAGACACCCCGACGGAGGGGCCGGTCCCGCCGCTCAGGAGACCGGGGGATGACATGGCAATCCTGCGGCTCCTCGAACCCCTCGGGGCCGGGTAGCTGCTGGCGGATAGACGCTCAGATCTCGGCCCTCGATTCTGGCGTTGCGGGATCGGATGACCAAAACCAGTCGCTGCTGATACTGGCCTGCCACCTCGCGGCGTCTCCGGTGGTGCTGACGGATGCTGAGTTTGACAATGCGTTGACGCTCAACTCGTAGCGCGACCTGGTGAAGACCGTGCACTACGCGACGATGCGGGCGCTCTTTGACCGCTTCACAGACGCCGCCGCGCTGGCACTCGATCCCTAAGCCCAGAGGTTAGTTGGAAAGAGCGGGCTCCAGTGCCCCACCCTCGGCACCATCGTGCTGCTGCCAACGATGGCGACGCCGGACCCGGGACTGCTCTCAACTCAACGCACGACACGCCAGCGAACCTCAGCAGAATCAAACAAGGCAACCCCGCCAGGCGGGACAACGAAAACCAGACAGAGTTGTCCCCCGGAAAACGTGTGTCTCAAAGCCACCCATTTCCACACCAGCCCGTTGGCCGATTTGGACGTGCACTTCCCAGTGGCCATTTTTGGTCCCCGCTGACACAGGCATACGGACTGGATCACCAGTCGGGGAAATAGCGACACGCGTGAAGACGTTTCACGATTGGCTATTAATGACGCAAGGCTGTGGCTGGACAAAAAGAACACCGCGATTGGATTGAGCCGACTGAATCAGCTGTTGAAGCATTTTGCGGTCCTCAGAAGCATGAGCGAAATAACCAAAACACCGCTGTCAGGCGCGCCGATGCTCAAGTCGTAGAAGCCTGCTCCACCGGCCAGACTGCAACTCTTCAAAACCGCACAGCCTGCTACGAGCGTAATACCGAAGCCAAACATGACTGGCATCTGCCGAATCTAACCAGAACTCAGAACTTCGTCCTCAAACAATTGGAACTCTGAATCTGCGTTTGACTTTATGGCCTCTCGATATTCCTGAGGCAATTGGTGCTTGACCGATTCATACCACCTGTCAAAAGCCTCCTTGGCCTTCTCAAATTCTTTTCTGCGGAAATGTACCTTCACACATTTTGGAAACTGACGAGCAAGCAGTCGCAGGCATTCAATTGATGCGACAATCCCCTGCTCAGAAAAGGACTTCTCAATGACCGTTTCCGAATCCCGAAACATCCTTTCCTTGATCAAACAAATGTAGGCCCCGACTGCATCAAATGCGTAGTCATTGTCAGCTGATCTGCTGCCCCAGTATGCCATCTTGTTCTCCAGCTCGGCTATCTACCGTCAGGGGTCCGAATGTTGAATGTCTCATCAAACTCTTTGATGAAATCGTCGGGATCAAGGTCGAGCCAACGACTCGGATCACGGCCACGATTCTTGTTCAACAAACCAGCCTTTCGCAACTGCTCCTCAACAGACTCCGTACCATCGATAAGCCCCTTCGCACGAGCTTCCGAAAGTCGCTGACGTATCCGCATCGCCTCAATGGTACGAGCTTGATCGTGTGTGAGTGGATCAGTCAGAGGTCGCATTGTTTGGCCAGTCGCGCTTGGATCAAGGAGATGCTCTCTGGCCCTCCGACCCAAATCTCCGCTGATGCCGATATAGTTCTCGTTTCCAAGCTCATCCAGGTGCTGGTAGACTTGCTCTGCACCCCTTGGAGCATTGTTCGTGTAGGTGTTATGCACCAACACCCCATCGACTGACACGTAATACACGTGCTCGGCGTCAACTTCGAGGTTGAACACCGGGACCGGCGGTCCCCGCCGGGGGGTGATGCGGGTGATCTGGCGGAGGGTGCCGGATTCAGTCCGGAGGGTTTCTCCCGGGCGCAGGTCGCGGGCGGGGATGAAGGCGTGGCGGTCTTCGCTCCAGAACGGGTGCGCTCCCGTGCAGCCGATCGGCTCAGCGAGTCCGTCGACCGTGATGTCGAAGACTTCGCTGGACTGGTGGGAGAACGTCCCCGTCACCAGTCGGCCTTCACCCGTTTCCAGCTCCGGACAGGGGCCCACCCCGACGATCTCCGCCGGCCCCACCGCTTCCAGCTCATGCAGCGTCAGGAAGATCCAGGGGGAGCCCGTGGAGCTGTCGGCGGTGATCGGCTCGATCATCCCCGGAGCAGGTTCGGGGGGATCGACTGTGGGCATCACCGAGGACACCGTGGTGCTGCCCGCTGTGGAGTCGGTCCCTCGAGCCTCAGCGAGCGCCCGTGGATACTCACCATCGAGGGCCGTCGTATGAGCCAGATGCTCGGCCAGCCACTCAACCGGCCGCAGCAGGGTGATCTCCAGAAAGTCACCGGTCGGCTTCGGCATCCGCAGCCGGATGTTGACCCACGTGGCGGGATCGACCGCTGCATCCGGCAGCTCCACTCCGGCCAACTCCGGATTGCGGGCCAAGACCCGCTGGCCGGTCTGAATCGTCTCAATCGCCCGGGCGTAGTAGGCCGCCCCCGACGGGCCGATCACCGCCTCACTTCGGACCGGCCGGGCAGTCGGCGACTGCTCAGTCAGCGC
>JBKCTR010000753.1:0-13325 GCA_046318755.1 Planctomycetaceae bacterium | reverse complement strand
CTGATTCACATGGCTGCTGGCGCGGGCGAGGCGGGCCGTTTCCTCGACCACTTCCTGCAGGAACCGCGGGGCCCGTACGTCGATGCCCCCATCCCGTTCCGCCCAGGCGTTCTCGCGGGTGATCTGCATCCCGAGGTCGCGACTGGTGGGATAGTGCGTCTGAACAACGCTGCCGATACGGTCTTTGAGCGGAGTGACGATTCGTCCGCGATTGGTGTAGTCTTCCGGATTGGCGCTGAAGACCATCGCCACATCCAGTTCCAGCCGCACGGGAAAGCCCCGGATCTGTACGTCGCGCTCTTCCAGCACATTGAACAGCCCCACCTGGATTTTGGGAGCCAGGTCGGGCAGCTCATTCATGCAGAAGATGCCGCGATGGCTGCGCGGGATCAGGCCGTAGTGCAGCACGTCTTCACTCGCCAGATGCTTCCCGCCAGCATGCTTGATGAGATCGATTTCGCCAATCAGGTCGGCAATGGTCACATCGGGGGTGGCGAGTTTCTCATAATACCGCTGCTCGCGGGGGAGCCACTCGATCGGGCAGTTGTCCCCCTGGTCGGCCACGAGGTCGCGCCCGAACTTCGAAATGGGAGCGTAGGGATCATCCCGCAGTTCCGAACCGGCGATCATGGGAATGACCGGGTCGAGGAACTGCACCAGTTGCCGCAGCATGCGGGTCTTGCCCTGGCCACGCAGCCCCAGGAACAGCATGTCATGCAGCGAGAGAATGCCGTTGGCGATCTGAGGGATGACGGTCTCTTCATAGCCGACGATGCCAGGAAAAAGCGGCTCTCCCCGGCGGAGCTTGGCCAGCAGATTGCGGCGCATCTCCTGCTTGACAGGGACGCTCGTCCAGCCGCTCGTCTTGAGTTCACCCAGGGTGCGGGGGAGGTTCGACATCGTTCGGTTCCAGGTCGGAGAGACAGTGCACACGATGCCAGATTGTAGGGGCGGGACAAGCCAACCATCCCGCCGAACCCAGCGCGTTGGGGGGCGCCTGCCAAGGATGGTTGTACCAACCGAGCCGAGCCAACCGTTTCCGCTGGGCTCTTCCCCGTGCACCGCGCCGCAATTCTTCGGCGGGCCAGCCCGTGGAAGCGGGCCTTGGTGTCACTTCAGAGACCGAGGGGTGGCCGCTCAATCTCCCGCCGGTCGGCCGTGCTTGCGGGGATCGCTGGCCCCCCGCAATCCGGCCGGCGTGCGGGCGGCCGCCTGCACCACCGCCCCATCATCGCGGGTCTGCACGGGGTGGCCCCAGTCTTGTAGTGCCCGGCTGAATTCGGCGTCGAACCCCGGCTCGACCCCCAGCCGGCGCGGCAGCCACTGGTGATGCAGCCGAGGGGCCGCAACCGCCCCCCAGGGGGTCTCATTCCACTCGCTCATCCGCCACAGCACCTGCAGGGTTGCGGTGATGATGCGCGGCCCTCCCGAGGCCCCCACCACCAACTCGGCCCGCCCGTCGCGCGTCACAATCGTGGGAGTCATGCTCGACAGCGGTTTTTTCCCCGGTGCGACGGCGTTCGCCGGGCTCTGGATCAGCCCAAAGGCATTTGGTTTTCCCGGCTGGGCGGTGAAGTCGTCCATCTCGTTGTTCAGCACGATGCCAAACGTCGGCTCCACCACGTAGCTGCCGAAAAGGGTGTTGATGGTCTCGGTACAGGCGACCGCGTTCCCTGCGGCATCCAGGATGCTGAAATGGCTGGTGCCATGGTCGTCGGGCAGCGTTTGGGACCCGTAGGTCTCCGGGGGAAACGTCTTCCCAGGTTCGATTCGCCGGGACCGTTCCGCCGCATGTTCGGCGGAGACCAGACGTTGGATGGGGACGGGGACGAAGTCGGCATCTCCGAGGAAGCGGGCCCGGTCGGCGAAGGCGTGCTGGAAGGTTTCGGCCAGGCGATGATAGAAAGGGGCCGAGGGGCGGGGATCGAGTTTTCCCAGCCGGGTGTCGAGGTGGTCCAGAATCTGCAGCGATTCGATCAGCGCCACGCCGCCGCTCGACGGGGGAGGCATGGTCTGGATGACCCGGTCGCCACGCTGCAAGACCAGCGCCTGTCGCTGGACGGGCTGCTGCGTGCGCAGGTCGTCGACAGTCAGCACTCCACCGCCGCGAGCCACCTCACAGGCAATCGCCTCGGCCACCTCGCCGTCATGAAACCCGGCCGCTCCCTCGCGGGCGACGCGTTCAAGAACCGCCGTCAGGGGCGACCGAAACACATCACCCGGCTGCCAGCGACGACCGGAATTCGCGTAAAGCTGCCATAAGGTGGCGAATCGTGTCTGATAGTCGGGATGCTTGTCGAAGTCGTCCAGCAACTCTCCTTGAACTTCCATATCGTGAGGATCGACCGGAACTCCCTCGCGAGCGAGCCTCAGGGCCGGGGCCAGCACCTGGGAGAGGGGGAGTGTGCCGTGGTTCGCATGGAGCCGGCACAGCCCGGCCACGGCTCCGGGAACCGCCACCGCCCGGGCCCCGCGCTGGCTGGCGGGTTCCTCGCCCGGCTGAGCCTCGGCGGCAAACATGTCGGCCGTCGCCCGGGCCGGGGCACTCTCGCGGTAGTCGTACACATGGCAGGTCTTCGCGGCCGCATCCCAGTACAGCAAAAAACCTCCGCCACCAATTCCACTGCTTCCCGGACGAACGACCGACAGGGCGAACGACGTCGCCACGGCAGCGTCCACGACGTTCCCTCCCTGACGCAGCATCTCTCGACCGGCGGCACTGGCGGCGGGATGATCGGCAGCGACCACCGACTTGGTGTAGACCCGGTCGCCCTCACCGCTCGACTCCTGGGCCCGACCCACGGCCGTGCCCCAACCCCGCGTGGCCATCAGGCAAGCCCACACCACACTCGCCCGTGTGTTCCGGAGGCTGCCCAAGTGCGACATCGAAGTTTATCCTGAGAGGAGAGGCACCGCGCCGAAGGTCTGTCATTCTCGCCAGGGACTGCGGAGAATAGCAATTGCGAATGGCGGGGTCGGTTCACTCGGGGCCAGGAGGTGTGTGATGCGTGCGTTCATCGCGGGACTGCTGGTGTTCGCCGGGTTTGGACTGACCCCCAGCATGGTTGTGGCCCGGGGGCAGTTCGCCGAGTTCGTCATGCGCGAGTCGTGGAGTGGTCTGACGGGGACCGTGACGATCGACGGCGAAGAGACAGAGCTGCCGGTCCTGCTGTGGGAGGTGGTCATCCCCGAGAAACGCCGGTTCCAGGCGGTCGTCCCCTGGCCCATCGATCCCCGGAATCGGCGGAAAATTCCCACCAGCCAACCGCAACCGGCCGACTGGCAGGTTGACGACGATGTGCTTTTGCGGGTGCGGGGCAAAGACGTGCGGTTTCACCCGGCACCACGCAAGACCACGTTGGTCGGCAGCGAATTCGATGGGCGGTGGTTGTCGGTCGGCGAGCGACCCGAGTCCGCCCCGCTGAACCTGTTGAAAGAAAAGTCGGCGGCCTCGGTCTGGAAGTTGCGCACCGGTCAGCGGACCCTCTGGAGGCACGATCATGGGAGGGATGGTTTCCAGTTCGAGGTGACGGCCAAAGCCCAGTGGAAATTGGAGTCGGTCCAGCACCCGGGCTGGTTTCTGGGCCTCAGGGAACAGCGGCTGGTGCTCGTTCCGAACATCGCTGACGCCGCCGTCATCGAGTTCTCGCAACAGCGGTTCTTTGACGATCTGAGCGATGGCAAGTAGCCTGCGGAGAAGAGCTTTCTGCGGCCGGCGGTGTGACGGATGCCGTCACCTGTGTGCCCGGTCGTCGTCCTTCGAACTCTGTGTGTGGGGCTGCTGGTCGTGCCAACCGAGACCTACCGTGCTGAAGATCTCCGAACGTTTGTCTCGCGGTTGTTCGTCGCCAAGGGAGTGACGGCCGCCGAGGCCGACCGTGTCGCCGAGAGCCTGGTCGAATCGAACCTCGTCGGACATGATTCGCACGGGGTTTACCTTGCCCGGTGGTATGCCAGCCAAATTGATACGGGGGAACTGCAGCCGGGAGCCCCACTCACCGTGCTGCGGCAACTGCCCGGTATGCTGTCGTGTGACGGCGGTCTGGGGTTTGGACAGGTGCAGTGCCACGCGTTTGTCGAGCGCTGTGTCGCCCAGGCCCGGAGTGCGGGGGCGGTGTGTGCGACCTTGCGGCGGAGCGGCCACATTGGCCGGCTGGGCGAATGGGTCGAACAAGCGGCCCGCGCCGGGTTCGCCGCTCTGATTGCCGTGAACGACAACGGGGCGATCTACACCGTGGCACCGCCCGATGGCATCGACCGGCGGCTGAGCACCAACCCCATTGGCGTGGGTATTCCGACCCCCGGTGGTCAGCCGATTGTGCTCGACATGTCGACCAGCGCTGTGGCGAATGGCAAGTTGAAGATTGCCCGGCTCGCAGGCCGCGAGGTTCCCCCTGGCTGGATTCAGGATGCCGAGGGGAACCCGACCTGCGACCCGCAGGTGATGCTGGCCGATCCGCCGGGGGCGTTGCGGCCGTTTGGTGGCGACCAGGCGTACAAGGGATTTGGCTTGGGATTGGTGTTCGACATTCTCGCGGCGGGATTGGCCGGGGGATTCTGTCCCCCCGCTGCGCCTGGCACGGTCGAGTGCAACAACGTGCTGCTGATTGTCTGGGATCCCGAGGCGTTCGCGGGAATTGAGCACTTTTTGGGGGAAGCGGGGAAGCTTGTCGACTGGGTGCGCAGTGCCCGGCCGCGTCCGGGATGCGACCGGATCCAGCTTCCGGGAGACCGCAGCCGCGAGACCCGCGCGGAGCGGCTGGCCAAAGGGATTCCGCTGTCGGATGAATACCTGCGTCCGTTGCGTGAGCTCGCGGCCGAACGGCAGGTTCCCGCGCTCTGACAGCGGGGAAACGATTCATCCCGGCAGGAAAATCACTCGTCCCGGGCGGGGGGCTCAGCCGATTCCACCGGATCGACGGTTTCGGAATCCGTCGGGTTCTGTTCTCCGACGGCGCGAAGCACCTCGCCCGCCGGATCGTCGGCCCACCACGCATCCGACTCTTCGAAGGCGGCGAGTTCGATCAGCGCGTCCTGGGCCAAGCGGCGTTCCGCCAGGATGACCTGTATTTCCTGGTTGCGCTGGTTGGCGACAACACGCCCGGTGGCATTTCCCAGCAGGCGGCCTCCGAAGCCCAGTCCAGGACCGAGGTCGAACGGGATGAACCAGCCGGCGAGTCCGATCGCTTCCTTGCCAATTCCCGCATACAGCTCGGGATAGGCGGCCGTCTCGAGTTCCCACTGCTCTTCAGCCCGCAGGTAACTGAGCACGTCGGACGACTGCCGGATGTCGGCGACCGACCGAATGACCGGCAGCGAACTGAGCACCACGGAGCTGCCCACAAACTGTTCGCTACGCAGAGCCTTGGCCCGGGCCGCTTCGAACAGGGCCTTGGGAGGATTGCGGGAATTGATGCAGAGGGTGTCGGTGAAAGGGTTGTAGCAGTCGATCCCGAACACCCGTCCGGGGAGCAGGCTGTAGCCGACAATGGTCAACGAGCCGACGGAATATTTCCACAATGGCCCGACCCGCTGGTTCTCTCGCAGCCGCTGCCATTGCCGGGAAGGCTCGTATTCCCCCACTTCCACAGCGACATCAGTCAGGTCATTCTTCTCGAGGTAGGTCACCACCGTCTGTTCGACCTCGTCGGTTGTCGGACGGGAGTCGGGACGGCCGAACCGGAACAGTTTGCGGGGAAACTGCACCACATCGCGCATCCGGTCGAGATGGGGGTGTGGTTCACCCCGGTCAACCACGAGCGGCGGGGCTGGCACCGAGATGGGGCGGAACTGACCGTAGCGATAAGAATCGGAGGCACAGCCGACCAGCCCGGCGGCCAGCAGCAGGGGAATCCGGAGCCACATCCGGGTGCACCAGAACGCGCGGACCTGAGACAAACGGGAACGGAAAACCGTAACCACGGTTGAGAGCCTGGGGCAGAGGAAGGATGACAATCCTGAATCGGCCAGAACGGCCGCGGAGGCAGGTCGCTGCAACGCCGGTGGGAAGCTGGCGAGGCGGGATCAAGTGTGGCGAAGGTCAGGAAATCGACCGTTCAGCACAGTACCAATTTAGTTCGTCGGATCGCGGTGAAAAGTGCGAAAATTCGGGTTTAAACGGGATTTTCTACCGGTCATCCACCGCCCTGTTTGCCTGGTCCATCGCCCCGTCTGCCCAGCTTGCCGAATCTCTGCAGTCTGTGCTCGACTTTGGCCGAAACAGCGGTCAAAATGCGGTCGTGGAAAGGAACGGTTTCTTCCGGTTCGGAATGGGGTGAGGTGGTCGATGTCTCAGTCAGGTTCGCGGCGTGAGTTTCTGCGACAGGTCGGTCTCAGCACGGCCCTGCTCCCGTTTATCTCCAATCTGCCCAGCCTGGGTCTGGCCAATCAACAGCGCCGCAAGCAGCGCCTGGTCGTGATGTTCAGCCCCAACGGGGTGGTTCCCAAGACGTTCTGGCCAACGGTGACCGGGGGAGAGTTCGACCTCAAGGAGAGTCTGCAGCCCTTGGAGCCCTTCAAGGACCAGACCCTCGTCCTCCACGGTGTCTGCGACCGAGTGCGGGGAGATGGAGACAGTCATATGCGGGGGATTGGCTGTCTGCTGACCGGGACCGAGCTCTATCCCGGCAATGTGCAGGGGGGCTCGGATACTCCCGCGGGCTGGGCCAGCGGTTTGTCGATCGACCAGGAGATTCGCGACTTCCTGCAGCAGGACCCCGCGACCCGCACCCGGTTTGGCTCCCTCGAACTGGGGGTGATGGTTCCCGAGCGGGCCGATACCTGGACCCGCATGGTGTATGCCGGGGGGAATCGCCCCGTGGCACCGCTGAGCGATCCTTACCAGGTATTCCAGCGGATGTACGGGCAGGTGAAAAACCGCGAAGTGCTGGCGAGCGTGCTGGATGACCTGCGCGATGAGTTGCAGCAACTGCGGCAGCAGGTGAGCGTCGAAGACCGTCGCCTGCTGGAAGAGCATGCCGAACTCGTGCGGCAGGTCGAGCAGGAATTGGCCGAGAGTGGTGAAGCGGTGGGGGAGATTCCTACGCTTGAACCGGGCGTCAAGACGCGGAACGAGAACATGCCGCGTCTCAGCCGGATGCAGATCGATCTCATGGTCAACAGCTTCCTCTCCGACATGACCCGCGTGGCCACGCTGCAGTACACGAACTCGGTCGGTCAGGCGAAGATGCGCTGGCTGGGGGTCGAGGAAGGGCACCACGACCTGTCGCACGAGGCGGACACCAACGACGCCGCCCAAGACAAGCTGACCCGCATCAACCGCTGGTTCTGCGGCGAGCTGGCCTATCTCTGCGAACGGCTGGCGAACACCCCCGAGCCGGGCGGCCCCGGCAGCCTGCTCGACAACACCACCATTGTGTGGACGAACGAACTGGGGCAGGGGAACACTCACACGCTCGACAACATACCGTTCGTGCTGGTAGGACGGGGGCTCGACTTCACGATGGGGCGGTCCCTCAAGTTTCCCCGCGTGCCGCACAACCGCCTGCTGATGTCATTGGCCCATGGATTTGGCCACCGGATCGAGAAATTCGGCAACGCCGACTTCTGCCAGGCCGGGCCGCTGAGCCTGAGCTGACCTGCCGTGGAACATGCTTTCAGCTTGTTCTTCAAGAACTTGGCCGCTGTGTCGTGATTGCATGGCCTGTTGTACTAACAGGTCACTGACAAACTGGAAGTTCGTCACCACGTTTTGGGGACGGTCTTCGTCTCCCGGTCAGACACTCGCTCCGGTGAAGAGCGGTTCGATCACGCTGCCGGTGTTCAGCCGGACGGGGCGGTTCAGGCGGTCGCGGACAATCGCCTCCCCATCGATCCCCAGCAGGTGGTAGACGGTCGCCCCCACGTCGTTGGGAGAGAACGCCTGCGTGACGGGGTACGCTCCAATATCGTCGGATCGGCCAATCACCTGGCCCCCCCGTACGCCCGCCCCGGCAAACACGCCGAAGAAGCAGGGGCCCCAGTGGTCGCGACCCTTGTCGTTGTTGATCTTGGGGGTCCGTCCGAATTCTCCCAGCCTCATCACCAGGGTGTTTTCGAGCAGTCCTTCCTGATCGAGATCATCCAGCAGGGCCGCGACCCCCAGGTCGAGCGGCGGCAGCAGGCGATTCTTCAGCGTGGGGAAGATCTGGCCGTGGTTGTCCCAGTTCTGCACCCGTCCCATGTTGGCCTGCACGACGGGGACTCCCGCCTGCACCAGCCGGCGGGCCAGCAGCAGCGACTGGCCGTAGGTGTTCTTGCCGTAGCGCTCGCGGGTGGCGTCGCTCTCGCGGCTGAGGTCGAACGCCTGAGTCAGCCGGTTTGACGTCAGCATCGAAAAGGCGAGCTGCTGGTCATTGGTCATCCGCTGCGACTCGGCCAAGGTGGCCAATTGCCGCTGTTGGCTGTCGAGTTCCCCCAGCAGGGCCTGCCGACTTTCCAGCCGGCTGACACTGACCCCCGGAGCCAGCGTGAGCGCGTCGACCTTGAAGTCGGGCTTGGCCGGGTCCCCCTTGATCTGCCAGGGGTCGTACTTGGCCCCCAGGAAACCGGCGTGCTGCCCCGGCCAGGTGAGGGGACCCTCCACCAGGTAAGTCGGCAGGTTCACCCCGCTGGGAAGTCCATCATTCCGGGGACGCAGGAAGGCAAGGCCGGAACTGTACGCGGGCCAGTCATCGCGTGACGCGACTTTGTCGAAGAACCCCCCCGGCTGCTTTTCTCCGGTCAGCACGTGGTGCGTCGACATCAGGTGGTTGTTGTCGCTGTGTGACAGGGTTCGCAAGACGGCGTATTGATGCGCCCGGGCCGCCAGCAGCGGCAGATGTTCGCAGACCGTCAATCCACTGACCGAGGTCGAAATGCCCTGGAATTCCCCCCGAATCTCCGGGGGGGCCTCGAGCTTCATGTCGAAGGTGTCGTGATGACTGGCCGCCCCCGTCAAAAAGACAATCACCACCTGCTTCGGGGCCCCCTGCACCGCGGCCGAACTGCGGCCTGCCAGGCAGCTCGCGAGCCCCATCCCCAACAATCCCGAATAACCAACCTGCAGCAATTCGCGGCGGGCGATTCCAGGAGCCGAAGTGTGGGTTGCGGAGTGGGGCAGAGTCATGTGAGGCGGGATCCGTCCAGGAAGTGCAGGCGACGTCTGGGCCAACCGTACGGGGCAGGTTCCGGCGACAGGTGAGCCAGCCCATCCGTCGCATCAGCAGAATTCTATCGGATCATCCCCCCGTTGGCGACTTGCGAATCGGTCTGTTGTGCTCTATCCCCTCCGCCGTCGTCACCGTCGACCCCTTCCCGTCACGTCAACAGGTCTCCCTGACAGCCCACAGCAAACCCGTCACCGCCAAATTCCCTCCAAGGTGGCAGAGTGGTGGTGAATATCTGTGCGCTTGATTCGTGGGCTGCCACCCGGTGGACTCCGCGGACCGAAGTCGTGACGGCGCAACGTTTGCCACCGCATTTCCCCCCCGATAGAGTGATCACCGCGCAGGCTCAAAACGAGTTTTGTCCATCCCCGGGGTCACGGTTGTCATGAACCAGTTGTTCGCGAAGAAATCGCTGAAGCATTTGCTTGATGAAATGGCGGGTGATCACAGGCTCAAACGGATCTTGGGACCCGTCTCCCTCACCGCCCTCGGCGTGGGGGCGGTGATCGGCGCGGGGATTTTCGTCGCGACGGGGGCCGCCGCTCACAACGTTGCTGGCCCGGCGTTGATGGTCTCGTACGTGGTGGCCGGGTTGACCTGCATCTTCGCCGCTCTTTGCTACGCCGAGTTCGCCTCGATGGCGCCCGTCGCGGGAAGTGCCTACACCTACGCCTATACCACCCTGGGCGAGTTGTGTGCCTGGATCATCGGCTGGGACCTGGTCCTGGAATATGCCGTGGGGGCTGCGACGGTCGCCAATGGCTGGTCCGGCTCCTCCCAAAGTGTGCTGGCGAAGATCGGGCTCTCCCTCCCGTTCATCTTTTCGGGTGCACCCTACAAGTACGACCATGGGCACATCCTGCCCAACGTGGTGGCGATGTACGAGGGGGCGGCCGTGACCCAGGGAACCCCGGCCCAGCCCAAGCAGTCCGACGGGGCCGCTGCGGCCCAGGGGGCCGAGGATCGTCCCGCCTGGATCAGCAAGAGCACCAAGGAAAAGGTGGGAGAGATTGGCAATGCCGAGTTCGAAGCGAAGCTCACCAATCGGCAAAACGCCCTGTTCGACCTGCCGGCGATTCTCGTTGCCCTGTTGGTGACGGCGTTCCTGGTGAAAGGCATTTCGGAAAGCGCCGGGTTCAACGCCATCATGGTGGCCATCAAGGTGGCGGCCGTGCTGTTTGTGATTCTGGTCGGCGTGGCCTACATCAATCCCGCGAACTGGTCCCCCTTTGCCCCCTACGGCTGGACGGGGCTCAGTTTCTTAGGCATTCCCGTGATGGGTAACACCAACAGCGCCGGTGAGCCGGTGGGCATGCTGGCGGGGGCGGCCATCATCTTCTTCGCCTACATCGGGTTCGACTCGGTCTCGACGCATGCCGAGGAGGCGAAGAATCCCCAGCGCGACGTCCCGCTGGCCATCGTCGCTTCACTGCTGATCTGCACCGTGCTGTACGTGCTGGTGGTGGCCGTGCTGACGGGGATGGTCAGCTACACCCAGATCGACGTGAATGCCGGGGTCTCGAAGGCGTTCGCCAGTGTCGGCCTGGGTTGGGCCGAGGTGATCATCGCGATTGCTGGTGTAGCCGGTATCACCTCGGTGCTGCTGGTGATGATGCTCTCGGCTCCGCGCGTGTTCCTCGCCATGGCCCGCGACGGTCTGGTCCCCCAGTCGTGCTTTTCCGACATCCATCCCAAGTTCCAGACTCCCTGGAAAAGCACCATTCTGATTGGCATTTTCGTCTGCCTGCTGGCGGGCCTGCTGCCGATCGACGCCCTGCTGCACCTCACCAACATCGGCACCCTGTTCGCTTTCGTGATTGTCTGCACGGCCGTGCTGGTGATGCGGAAGATTGACCCGGCGGCCAACCGCCCCTTCAAGTGCCCGATGGTTCCCTTCGTGCCCGTCGCCGGGATTGCCTTGTGCCTGCTGCTGATGATGTCGCTGCCGTACGAAAACTGGCTGCGGCTTTTCGGCTGGCTGGCCCTGGGGCTGGTGATCTACTTCTTCTACGGTAAGCAGCACAGCATTCTCGGCCAGGAATTGCGGGGCCTGATGCAGGGGAGTGGAGTGAGCCCGGCAGGGACGGCGTTGCCCCCCCAGAAGCACGAATAGCCGCGAATCTCACGTCCCGAGCGAGCCGGGCCCGTTCTGACGGTTGCTGGAAACTGCCGATGTCGCTGCAGTGCGGCAGGGAGGGCTGTCGGATGTTCCCGCAGTGCAGAGAGTCGGTTCGTCCCGGTCGCGGCTGAGGAGGGTGGGATGTTTCCGTTTCTGGACCGCAGTCGCAGTGTGGCGGGGCCTGGCTACAACCGGTGGCTGGTCCCCCCCGCCGCTCTCTGCATTCATCTTTCGATTGGCCAGGCCTACGCCTGGAGCGTCTTCAACATTCCCCTCACCCGGGTGTTGGGAATCACGCAGTCGGCTCCCGGGGACTGGTCGCGCGAGTCGGTGATCTGGATCTTCAGCCTGGCGATTGTCTGTCTGGGATTGTCGGCCGCCTTCGGGGGGAAGTGGCTGGATGAGGTTGGGCCGCGGAAGGCGATGTTCGTCAGCGCCCTCTGCTTCTCGACAGGTTTTTTCCTCTCTGCGTTGGGGGTAGCCTTCCACGCCATCTGGCTGCTGTACCTGGGGTATGGCCTGGTGGGTGGGTGTGGACTGGGGCTGGGGTATATCTCGCCGGTGGGGACGCTGATCCGCTGGTTTCCCGACCGCCCCGGCATGGCGACCGGGCTGGCCATCATGGGGTTCGGCGGCGGGGCGATGCTGGCCGCTCCTCTCAGCGTGGCGTTGATGAAGTTGTTTCAATCGTCGTCCAGCGTGGGGGTGTGGCAGACATTCGTCTGTCTGGGTGTTCTCTATGGCCTGCTGATGCTGGTGGGGGCCTTCACGGTGCGCATTCCACCCCCCGGCTGGCAGCCTGCCGGCTATGTTCCGGCTCCCGCACGGAGCGGCATGGTCACCCGGCAGAACGTGCATGCCGACGTCGCCATCCGCACGCCCCAGTTTTATCTGCTGTGGGCGATGCTCTGTCTGAATGTGACGGCCGGGATTGGCATTTTGGGGAAGGCTTCGGACATGGTGCAGGACATGTTCGGCGTCAGTGTCGCGGCTGGCTCGTCGTTTGTGTTGATTCTGAGTGCCGCGAACATGGCGGGGCGGTTCTTGTGGTCGACGCTGTCCGACATCCTCGGACGCAAGACGACCTACGCGATTTACTTCGGCCTGGGCCTGGTGCTTTACGCCCTGTTGCCGACGCTGGGGCGGGCGGGGTGGTGGCCGGCGTTTGTGGTGACCAGCGTGGTGATCATGACGATGTACGGCGGGGCGTTTGCGACGATTCCCGCGTATTTACGGGATCTCTTCGGCACGATGCACGTGGGGGCGATCCACGGCCGGCTGCTGACCGCCTGGTCGACCGCCGGCGTCTTGGGCCCGGTGCTTTTGACCCGCTGGGCCGAGCGCCAGAAGGGGCAGGGGGTGGCCGCGGCCGAGTCGTACAGCCAGGTGCTGTACTTCATGAGCGGCCTGCTGTTGCTGGGGCTGGTGGCGAATTTCTGGTTGTCGCCAGTCGATGCGCGGTATCACCACCAGGAAATGCCGCCGCCGAGCCCACCGGTGTAACGGGGGGCCATGTCTTCGGGGTCGCCAAGGCGGCCGCGTTGGACGGCAGGGTGGCGGGTGGCGGGTGGCGGCGCGAGGGGAGATCTCGGCCACGCAGTGGGACGGACGGGTAAGGTTGCGGCTGGAAATCCCTGGTTGCGTGGATGCTTGGTGGCGGCCGTAAACGGGCTACATGATGCAAATTCCCGACGATTCTGCGAACTCGCGGCCCTGCGGCGGTGTCTCTCTGGACAAATCGCTTGCAAGAAATGGCGAGCCGATTTAGAATACAGATCTGTCAACAAGCAACTTTCCACAACGTGTTGTCACAGCACGAGTTAAAAGTCGCCCGACAGAGCTCCTTCCCCGATAGCTCAATGGTAGAGCGAGCGGCTGTTAACCGCTAGGTTCTAGGTTCGACCCCTAGTCGGGGAGCTTTTTGCGATTCCGCGTACCAACGCGACAGACTGGTTCACACGAAAACGCCGAGGGGTTCGCCTCTCGGCGTTTTCTTTTTTGGGCCTTTCCCGCAGGGGTTTCGACGGTATCCCCGCCCGCAGAGACAACTCTCCAATCTC
>JBKCTR010000752.1:0-6341 GCA_046318755.1 Planctomycetaceae bacterium | reverse complement strand
GGTGCTGGTGAACCATGATCCCGCGGGCTGGCGGGCCATTCTCGACGATCCCCGCCGACCGCTGTTTCACCGCGCGGTCGAGATGACCCTTCCTCCCGGATCAGTCTTCAAGATCGTCAGCTCGATTGGATTCCTTGAGAGCGGCCAGCTTGATCCCGAGGAGCAATTGACCTGCCTGGGGTATCTCGACACTCCCGAGCGCTACCGCTGTTACACCTTCAAGCATCATGGTGTGGGACATGGAGACGTCAACCTCGTCTCGGCGCTGGCCCGATCTTGCAATGTCTACTTTTTCTCCGCGGCGCGGAGGATTGGGGCCGAACCGATCCTGTCCTGGGCCGATCGCCTGGGGCTGGGGCAGCCAACGGGGGTCGACCTGCCTGTCGAGCAGGCCGGCTCGCTTCCCCGGGAGGAACGTCGCGGAGGGGGAAGGGGGAAGTCGCGCAGTTCGGGCGAGGCGCTGCAGTTGGCGATTGGGCAGGGGCGAGTGACGGCGACCCCCCTGCAGGTGGCCCGGTTGATGGCGGCGGTGGCGAATGGCGGCCGGTTGGTGACGCCGCGTTGTGCCGTCGAGACACGAGAACCGGACGGCCACCGGACGGACAGCCAACGGTCCGAACCGACCCGTGATGAGACGGTGGACAGGATCTCCGGATTGTCGACCCGTACGTTGGCGTTTGTTCGCCGGGGGCTGGAGCAGGTGGTCGAACACCCCCAGGGGACAGGCTACAAAACAGTGCGGCTCCGGGCGACGCGGATTGCCGGGAAGACAGGCACCGCCGAGCCCGGCGGGGGACGCCCCGATCATGCCTGGTTCGCTGGATATGCCCCGGCCCAACGTCCGCGGGTGGCGTTTGTGGTGGTGCTGGAACACGCCGGTCCCGGGGGGCATGCCGCTGGTCCAGTCGCCCGGCGGTTGGTGGAGGCGCTGGAACGGTTGGATCTGCTGGGGAAACCCTCGGCGGCGCAGGAGGCCGCCGGGCCGAGTGCGAATTGAAGGGGATTTCTGTGGTGCTGGTTCTGTGACGAACGCGCCACAATCGAGGCGTTCCCAAAAGAAAACGCTCTTCGCGAATCGCTTCGCGGAGAGCGTTTTATCGTGAGGCCGAGGCGAGAAGCGGAACTACTTGCCCTCGTAGGGGCGTTCCTTCTCGGTTTTGGGGTCGCCGCCGAAGGTGGCCCGCAGTCCCGCCAGTTCCTGCTCGACGGTTTTGGCGGGACCGTCGATTTTGAAAAAGTACGGGCCGCCAGGGCAGTTCAGGTAGACGTTGATGACCCGCCAGCCTTCCATCCGCTGTGTCTTCTGTTGAATGGGCGGGCCGATCGACTTTTTGTAGGTCCCGGTGACGTCGACCAGGGTGTATTCTCCCTTGGGGGACTTCCCGGAGATCAGTTTGACCTTGCGTCCTTCCGGTTCGGTTTGGCCAACCCAGCGGGTGATGTTCTCTTCGAGCCCACCCCCCTGACCGCCGAAGTGGAAGATCACAAATTCCCCGGGGGATTTGTCCCCCTCCTTCGCGGGAACTTCGTACTCGACCAACCGCATCTGCGACTTGGGCTGTTTTTTCTTCCAGCCTTCGGGAACGGCGATCTCGAGGTCACCTGCCTTGGCGGGCTTGGTGGTCGTGGCTTTGTCGTCGGCACGGGCCGAGACGGGCCGTCCCGCGAACGGAACGGTGGTCAGCAGGCAGAGCAGCGAAACTCCAGAGAGCAGTCTGCGGCGCATGGGGTGTCGTCCTGGGAGTGAAGGAGGGGGCCAACCCTGCGATTGGCCCCGGGGCTCGAACTTACTTGGGGGCTTCCTCGACGCGGATGCTCAGTTCCTTCAACTGTCGGGCATCGACCGTCGAGGGGGCACCGCTCAACAGATCGGAAGCCTTCTGCGTCTTCGGGAACGCAATCACGTCACGGATATTATCGCACCCGGTGAAGAGCATGACCCAGCGGTCGAGCCCCAGGGCGATTCCCGCATGTGGGGGAGCGCCGTAGCGCAGGGCTTCGAGCAGGAACGAGAATCGCTCTTCCGCCTGCTCGGCCGGGATGCCCAGCAGGTCGAAGACCTTCTGCTGAACGGCTGGGTCGTGGATACGAACGCTGCCGCTGGCCCCCTCGTAGCCGTTGATCACCAGGTCGTACGAGGTGGCCCGGATCTGGCCGGGATCGGTCTCGAAAAACGACACATCTTCCGGAACCGGGTTGCAGAAGGGGTGATGCTCGGCATCCCAACGCTTTTCCTCTTCGTTCCAACTGAAGAGCGGGAAGTCGAGAATCCAGGCGAAGTGCATCTGGTTGGGGTCGAAGAGCTTCAACTCTTTCCCCAGTCGGCTGCGCAGTGCCCCCAGGGCCGCCGAGGTGACCGACGGCTTGTCGGCCACGCAGAAGATCAGGTCGCCCGCCTGGGCCTGAAACTCTCCCTTGATGGCCGCCTGTTCTTCCGGGGTGAAGAACTTGGCGATGGGGGAGTCGAGACCGGTTTCCGTCACCCGGAAGAACGCCAGCCCCTGGGCCTTGTAGTCCTTCACGAACAGCGTGAGGTCATCAATCTGCCGGCGGCTGTACTTGTCGGCCGCCTGGGGGGCACACAGCCCCCGCACGCGACCACCCCCGGCCAGGGTGTTCTTGAAGACACTGAAGCCGCAGTTCTGCACCAGCGGGGCGAGGTCGTGCAGTTCCATCCCGTAGCGCAGGTCGGGTTTGTCGGAACCATAGCGTTCCATCGCTTCGCGGTGAGTGAGCCTGGGGAGCGGCAGGGGGAAATTCTCTCCCCGCACTTCCCGCATCAGAAACCCGACCAGGCCATCGACCGTTTTCAGAATGTCTTCCCGCTCGACGAACGCCATTTCGATGTCGACCTGGGTGAATTCCGGCTGCCGGTCGGCCCGCAGGTCTTCATCCCGAAAGCAGCGGGCAATCTGCATGTACCGGTCGAACCCGGCCACCATCAGAATCTGCTTGTAGATCTGGGGCGATTGCGGCAGGGCATAGAAGCAGCCCGGGTGCACCCGGCTGGGAACCAGGTAGTCGCGGGCTCCTTCCGGGGTGCTGCGCCCCAGCATGGGGGTTTCGATCTCGAGGAACCCCTCGCGATCAAAGTAATCGCGGATCAGCTTGGTCAGCCGGTGACGGAACAACACCAGCTCTTGCAGCCGCGGCCGACGCAGGTCGAGGAACCGGTACTTCAACCGGAATTCCTCATTGGGGGGATTGCTGGTCGACGGTTCGAACGGCACGGTGCGGCTCTTGTTGAGCACCACCAGTTGCTGTGAACGGACGTCGATTTCGCCGGTGGGGATCTTGGGATTGACGTCCTTGCCAGCCCGGGCGACCACGCGCCCGGTCACCTGCAGCACATCTTCGTTGCGGACATCACCGGCGGCGGCGTGCTGGGCGGCCCCTTCCGAGGGGTCGAACACCACCTGGACCTTGCCGTACCGGTCACGCAGGTCGACAAACACCAGCCCGCCATGATCGCGACGGCTGTCGACCCAGCCGCACACCGTCACGGTCTCTCCGACCTGGGCCTTCCGCAACTCACCACACGTATGGGTCCGTAACAAGGGAACCGTCCTTCCAAGGGGCATCAAGACCGTCTGGATCAGCCCTGGCAATGCGTATCAAATGTGCGCTGCCTCGAGCCGACCCATGACCTTGGCGAGAATAGAAGATCGGCCCCCAGACTGACAAGCACCTGCGGGCCACCGGGTTCCGGGAGGTGGGGAGGCCAGGGGGGGGTCAGTCGTTTGAAAAAACAGAGATCCGGGTTGACAAAACAAGGAGATTCAGATAACAGCACGATGCATGCCAAATTGACTTGGCGAAATCACTCGAAAAAGCCGTTGTGGACGGCGGTTTGCGGGTGATGCGACCACGGTTCGCAGGGCGTTTCGCCTCGCTCTCCGTCGGTCTGGCTCGTTCAGCCTTGGTGGACTCGCAGGATGTGATGCCCGTGCTGTCGAAGGATGTGCCACAGGAGTTGCTGCCGAACCCGGCAGCGGACAGGTGGGCCGATGGGGTCTGGGAGACCGCACCGGCCAAGGTGAACCTGTTTCTCAATGTGGAAGCCCGCCGCCCGGATGGGTACCACGAGCTGGAGACCCTGATGGTCTCGCTCGGTCTGCACGACACGTTGCACGCTCAATTCCTGCCGGACGAGTCTCTCGAGCTGGTTTGCCATGATGCCCGGAACGTCGCGGGATTGACGGCGGAAGCACGCCCCCTCGAACTGCCCATTGGTTCGGGAAATCTGGTTTTCAAAGCCGCCCAACTGCTGCGAGACGAGACCGGTGTGCGTGCGGGAGCCCGGCTGGAATTGTGGAAGCGCATTCCCGTGGCCGCCGGCTTGGCGGGGGGCTCGACCGATGCTGCCGCCGCCCTCCGGGGTTTGAATCGTGTCTGGAATCTCGGGTTGTCACTGGCCGATTTGCGCGAGCTGGGAGCGCGGTTGGGAAGCGACATCCCGTTCTTTCTCTCGGGAAGTCCTGCCGCGATTTGCCGCGGTCGGGGCGAACGGATCACTCCGCTGGATCTGCCGGTGGGTCTGGCGTTGGTGCTGGTGAAGCCCGCCGCCGGGCTCTCGACGCCGCAGGTTTTTCGGCACTGTCGCCCCGAGGGGCACCGTCCCGGGGTTGAACAGTTGGTGGCCGACTTGCGACGGGGCAGCCTCGCGGCGGTCGCGGCCCGGCTGCACAACACGCTGCAGCCAGCGGCCGAGACGGTGAGTCCCGATGTTGTCCGCTTGCGGGAGGCGTTCTCTGAGCTTTCGGCCGCAGGCCACCTCATGAGCGGAAGCGGCTCGTGCTACTTCGGTCTCTGCCGCAATCTGGGCGAGGCCCGCCGTCTCGCTGGCCGACTGGCGTCGCGCCGGCTGGGAAGTGTGTTTGTGACCACAGTCGCCCGCGGAGGGACGGTCGCTTGAATTCATCCCTTGCGGACCAGGTCCGCCGCGGGGGTGTCCATTGTGTCCGGACCGGCCAACCTGTGAGTTCTGAGACCACGTTTTACATCACGATGGACTTGTCCCCGGTGCGTGACCGCACTGGCACGGTCGAATCAGTTCAGGAGGAGCATCGCCGTGGAAATCACCGAGGTCCGCATCAAGTTGATGGATGATCCGCAGGAACGCCTGCAGGCCTTCTGCTCCATCACCTTCGATCACTGCTTTGTCATTCGCGACTTGAAGATCATCGAGGGGACACGGGGATCGTTTGTGGCGATGCCCAGCCGCAAGTTGACGGACCGTTGTCCGCGCTGTGGGACCAAGAACCAACTGCGGGCCTGTTTCTGCAGTCAGTGCGGGGCCCGGCTGCGCGAGGATCGGGCCAGCCGTGATCTGGAAGGCCGCTCGCGGCTGTATGCCGACATCGCCCACCCGATCAATGCCCGTTGTCGCGAGCAGATCCAGGCGAGGGTGATGCAGGCGTTCGCCGAGGAACAGGTCCGGGCGACACTGCCAGGTTATGTCTGCACCTACGACGATTATGGCGAGGACGAGTTTGCCGTGCTGGATGACTCGGAATTGTCGACCCCGGTTGTCGAACGCGAGTTTCAGGGGCGTACGCTGCGTCTGGACACGCCCGACTTGTCGCCGACCAGCCCTGCGGCTCAGTCAGCCCATCCGCCGACAGGACCGCATTTCGGCTTGGGAATGTCGGGCGAATCCCGCACCGGGGGGAGTTGGCGCGTGGCCTCCGAAAGACAGGGGGAGACGAAATCGGACGAAGGGTTTGGGACCGGAGTGATGTAAGCGCTCCCCAGACCCATTCTGGCAGTGACGGTCCACAACTCTGGGACTGCGTCCGAGCTGTTGACGGCCGATCAGAAATCGACTGGGGCACAATGCGACCTCGAAGATTGGCCCGAGCGAGGTGTTGGAGCCAAGGCGTTCTCCGGCCAACCGGCTCTCGGGCGATTGAAGCGGAATACGTAGTTTGACAGCTTGGGTTTGGGGACGGTAAACTGAAGAGACGCGTGAGCGTTCCACGTCCTCGTAGCTCAACTGGATAGAGCGTCGGCCTCCGGAGCCGAAGGTTTCAGGTTCGAATCCTGTCGAGGATACTCCGTCACCCCACCAAACCCCGAAAACAACGTGTTTTTCGGGGTTTTTTCGTGTCTGGTGAATCGTCGGGTACCGTCAACTATTGGCAAATCCGACACGGCAGTTGCCACCGTACTCGCGGGACTTGAGTTTTTCGGGTGAGCTTGGGCTTATAGCTTTTGCAGAGAGAATCTGGGTGAAATTCAGTGCACCTCGTGATGGGTTCAACCCGGGAATTGTTTGCGTCTGGTAAGGTGATCCTTGGCCGCTTCGGCGTGCTCGAGGCTGGCTGGGGCCAATTTCATTG
>JBKCTR010000751.1:0-2391 GCA_046318755.1 Planctomycetaceae bacterium | reverse complement strand
GCGATGCTGCAGGCGGGCGTCGGTTCGTCGTACATCCAGAATATCATCCTGCAGGAGACCAACCGGTTTCTGCAGCGCAGTGATCAGCAGGTTCCCCAGCCGGTTACGGTGGTTCCCCGCCGGCTGTTCAACCCCAATGGCACCACTCCCTGGTTCAACAGCATCGTGGCGATTGTGAACCAGATCACCCTGCTGACCATCGTGCTGACCGGAGCGGCCCTGCTGCGCGAACGCGAACAGGGAACCATCGAGCATCTGCTGGTCATGCCCCTCACCGCCTTCGACATCGCCGCCGCCAAAATCTGGGCCAATGGACTGGTCATTCTCTGCGCCTCCAGCGTCTCGCTGTTCGTCATTGTGAAGGGAGTGCTGGCCGTTCCTGTGCAGGGTTCGGAACTGCTGTTTCTGCTGGGTGTGCTGTTGTACCTGTTCTTCACCACCGCCCTGGGGATCGTCTTGGGAACCATCGCCCGCACGATGGCCCAGTTCGCGATGCTGGTCGTCATTCTTGTGATCATGCTGCAACTGCTTTCGGGGGGGAACACCCCTATCGAAAGCCAGCCGGAATGGCTGCAGAACATCACCTGGTTTCTCCCCTCGGCCCGGTTCGTCAGCTTCGCCCAGGCGATCATTTACCGCGGGGCCGGCTGGTCAGTGGTCTGGCGCGACTTCGCCCTCGTCGCCCTCATGGGGGCGATGTGCATGGTCTACAGCCTCTCACGCTTCCGCAAAATGATCGCCCTCAGCAAGTGATCCCGGCTGTCCAGCCTGTTTGAGATCAGCCACGCCATGCGCAACCCTCCCGTTTCCTCCAGCCAGGGTCTGGCGGGTGCCGTTGCCGGAATGCGCCGGGTCGCTCACTTCGCCCAGTAATTGCGGTCGAGCGTGCGGTAGTTGATCGCCTCGCTGAGGTGGTGTGCCTGGATCCCCGGACTGCGGTCGAGGTCGGCAATCGTCCGGGCGACCCGCAGAATCTTGTCGTGCGCCCGGGCCGAGAGTCCCATCTCTTCCATCGCGGACTTCAACAGCCCATCGGCCCCTTTGTCCAACTTGCAATGCTTCCGGATCTGGCGGGGCGTCATTCGGCCATTCAATGTGGTCCGCTCCCCCTGAAACCGCTCGGACTGAATCGTCCGCGCCTCCACCACCTGCTGCCGCATCTGGCTGCTGTTGGTTCCCGACTGCGCGTCGGACAACTCGCGGAAGGGGACCGGTGTCACTTCGAGGTGTATGTCGATGCGATCCAGCAGCGGACCGCTGATCTTCCCGATGTACTTCTCGATCTGCATCGGGTTGCACTGGCAGTTCCGGCGGGGATCTCCGCGGTAGCCGCACGGACAGGGGTTGAGCGCCGCCACCAGCATCAGATCGGCCGGAAAATTCACGCTGCCAATCGCCCGCGAGATGGTCACGTTCCCCGCCTCCAGCGGCTGCCGCAAAACTTCCAGCGTGCGGCGGTTGAATTCGGGCAGTTCATCGAGGAACAGCACCCCGTTGTGCGCCAGCGAAATCTCCCCCGGTTTGGGGGTGCTGCCCCCTCCGACGAGGCCCGCCTCGCTGACGGTATGGTGGGGCGACCGGAACGGCCGGCGCAGCAACAGCGACTGCCCCCCGGGCAACAGCCCGATGGCCGAGTAGACCTGCGTGGTCTGCAGACTCTCGCCCGGGCTCAATTCCGGCAGAATGGTCCCCAGGCGTTGGGCCACCAGCGTCTTGCCCGTCCCGGGTGAGCCCAGCATCAGCAGGTGATGCCCCCCCGCCGCGGCCACCGTCACCGCCCGCTTCGCCGTCTCCTGCCCCTTCACGTCGGAATAATCAATGTCGTAGCCGCCAAACTGGGTCTGGATGTCGCTCCAACTGAACGGGGTCGGCTCGATGTCGAGTTGGCCGTTGAACCAACCCACCGCCTCGGCCAGTGATCCAACGGCGATGATTTCGATCCCCTCGACCACCGCAGCTTCCTGGGCATTCGCGGCGGGCACCACCAGCCCGGTCCGGCCCTGTTCCCGGGCGGCAATCGCCATCGCCAGAGCACCCCGCACGGGGCGCACCGTCCCGTCGAGCGCCAGCTCGCCCACCGCCGCGTACTGGGCGAACCGGTCCGACGGCAACTGCCCACTGGCGGTCAGCATCCCCAGAGCGATCGGCAAATCGACTGCCGCCGCCTCTTTGGGGAACTCGGCAGGGGAAAGATTGATCACCACCCGCTCGATGGGCCGAGAGTAGCCGGTGTTCACCAGTGCCCTCTCCGTGCGATGAATGCTCTCCTTGACGGCAGTCTCGGCCAGCCCCACGAGAATGGTCTTGGGGAGAGCGGCTGGGGAAATGTCCACTTCGACCTCCACTGGCAACGCCTGAATCCCGAACAGCGAGTAAGAAGCGAGTTTGGCC
>JBKCTR010000750.1:0-6260 GCA_046318755.1 Planctomycetaceae bacterium | reverse complement strand
GTGTTTGTCGGTCCGTAAAACCCATATCACTGCACCAGCCCTCCTTCACCAACCCGGGGGCGATTGCCGCCGCCCGGTCTGCCTTCCCCAGTTTGTGCCTCCCCAGGCTGCTGTCACATCGGCCCCCCCCCGGTGGGCCAGAAGGACCCCTTCCATGCCGCTCAGTCGCCGCGACCTGCTTGCTTCCACCGCTCTGCTGGGAATCGCGGGGACAAATTCCCCGTGTTTGGCGGCGGAACCGGCCCCGGGCGCGATCGATCCCAAGACCCCTGGCAAAACTCCCCACACCAGGTTTGCCGTCAATGTCGAAATGTGGTTCCGCAAGCTTCCGTTCCTCGACCGTATTCGGGCGGCCGCCGACCTGGGGTTCCCCGCAGTCGAATTCTGGCCGCACGAGGGCAAAGACATCCCGGCCATCGCCCGGCTGTGTGCCGAACGGAAGATCGCCATCTCGCAGTTCACCGCCTGGGGATTCAAGCCGGGGCTGAATGAACCGAAGAATCACCCGGCGTTTGTGCAGGCCATCGAGAAGGGGTGCCAGGTTGCGAAAGACCTGAACTGCTCCCTGATGACCGTGGTGGCCGGCGACGACGTTCCCGGCCTGACCCAAGAGCAGATGCACCAGAACACGATCGAGGGGTTGAAACGGGGGGGGCCCATCGCCGAGAAGCACGGCATCACGCTGATCCTCGAACCGATGAACATTCGGGTCGACCATAAGGGACACTGTCTCTATGGCAGCGCTCCCACCATGAAGATCATCGCGGCGGTCAATTCGCCGGCGGTGAAGATCAATTGGGACCTGTACCACATGCACATCACCGAAGGGGACCTGTGCGGTCACCTGCGGGAGGGATTCCAGGCCGGGCACATCGGCTACCTGCAGTTGGCAGATCATCCCGGACGCAACGAGCCGGGAACCGGCGAGATTCATTACAACCGGGTGCTCAAAGAGGCGCACGATCTTGGCTATCGGGGGTACGTGGGGCTCGAGTTGAATCCCAAGACCACCGAGCTGGCCGCTGCTCTGGGTTGCGCCCAAGCCGATCTCTGGTAGACTGCGTTCTATCGGGGGAACGTGGTTCCCGTCCTGCGGGGGACCGAAGTTCGACAATGGGCTGCGGCGCAGCACACCCCAGCCGGCGCAGTGCAGGCGGAAACAGTTCGAGCCGCCACAGCCCAACCAGCGAAGTCTCATTCCGAGGTGTGCGATGCTGACGATTCCGGGAACGAGCTGGCGGCAGTGCGATCGGGTGAACCGGCGGGCGGCGCTGATGATTGGCGGGTTGGCGGCCGGGGGCCTGGCGCTTCCCCACCTGTTGCGGGCAGAAGAGCGGGCGGGAATTGGCCACTCGCACAAGGCGATCATCATGATCTACCTGACCGGGGGCCCGCCCCATCAGGACATGGTCGATCTCAAGCCAGCCGCGCCGCGCGAGATTCGCGGCGAGTTCGACCCCATCGACACCCGTCTGCCGGGGGTGCAGATTTCGGAGCTGATGCCCCGCGTGGCGGGAATTCTCGACCGGTTCGCGCTCGTGCGGTCGCTGGTGGGGTCGGAAGACCGGCACTCGTCGTTCCAGTGCGTCACCGGTCGGCGGTTTGGGCAGCAGCCGTTGGGAGGCTGGCCCGAAATCGGCTCGGTCCTGTCCCGTCTGGAGGGACCGGCCGATCCCGCGGTCCCTCCAGCCATCGATCTGTCGATGAAGATGGCTCATCAGCCGTACAACCTGCCCGGCCCCGGCTGGCTGGGCATGGCCCACACTCCCTTCAAACCGTCGGGAGAGGCGATGGAAGACATGGTCCTGCAGGGGGTCAGCGTCGACCGGCTGAATGACCGCGGAGTCTTGCTGTCGCAGCTCGATGCCGCCCGTCGCCGGATGGACGGCTGGGCCAGCAGCGGCCGCCTCGATCGCTTCACGGAACAGGCCCTGGGCATTCTCTCTTCGAGTCGGTTGGTTGAAGCGCTCGACCTGTCGCGAGAACCGGCGTCAATCCGCGAGCGGTATGGGCAGGATGATCCCCAGTGCCTCCCCTACTCGAATCTGGGCTATCAGGCCCACATGTCGAAGTTCCTGGCGGCCCGACGGCTGGTGGAGGCCGGGGCTCGCTGCGTAACCGTCGCCTTCGCCGACTTCGACTGGCACGGGGCCAACTTCACAAATGGTCGCAAGGTCATTCCCCTGCTCGACCAGGGCTTGGCAGCTCTGGTGACCGACCTGCACGACCGGGGTCTCGACCAGGATGTCTCGGTGGTGGTGTGGGGTGAGTTCGGGCGGACGCCGCAGATCAACGCGGGTGCCGGCCGCGACCATTGGCCGCGCGTCAACTTCGCCCTGCTGGCGGGCGGAGGCATGCGGACCGGACAGGTCATTGGGGCCACCAACCGACTGGCCGAGGAAGCAGTCGCCCGGCCCATCACCCACGGTGAAGTCTTCGCAACGCTTTACCACCAGCTCGGCCTGGACGTCTCGGCCACCACCCTCCCCGACCTCAACGGCCGCCCGCAGTACCTCGCCGATGCAATGACGCCGATTCGCGAGTTGATCTGAGGCGTGAGGAACGCCGGGCCGGCTGGGGTCGCAGGGGTGCCGATCACGGCAAACTCGTTCGTCCACGCGGGTTGGAATTGGCTGCGGGATGGGAGAGTTGAGCAGGCCGTTGATCTGAATTCCGCATGCCTGATTCCGTGACAGAGGGGGTCCAGCCAGGTGGGTCGTGGCGTTATCCCTCGTCGACATCACTGACCCGAATCGCGGTGATCCGGTTCGCCCCCTCTCCAAATCCAGGTGTCACGGGTGCCTCCTCCGCAGCCGAGCCAAGGGCGAACCGCAGGCACAGGGCCACGTTATGTAGCGGTCGCACCACGACACAGCATGGCGGCGTGCTCCTGCGGCGGTCTCACGGGGCCGTGTAGATCGAACGCCCTTCCTTGATGGTCTCCAACACCTTCAGATCGGCCAAACCCAGGCTGGGGATCTTCAGCGGGTTGCGGTCGAGGACCACAAAGTCGGCCAGTTTGCCCACCTCGAGCGAGCCCCGATTGGCTTCTTCGAAATGCTGGTAGGCCGGCCAAAGAGTCAGCGACTTCAGGGCCACCTCCACCGGCACACACTGCCCCGCCCCCAGAATGTCGCCACTGCGGGTCCGGCGGGTCACCACCGATGACAGGATGCGGATCGCGCTGGGCATCGCCACTGGGGCATCATGGTGTTGCGAGAACAGCATCCGCCGCCGTACCGCAGAGGCCGCTGGGCTGATCCGCTCGGCCCGCTCGGCCCCCAGCACCGAATCGCGATGCCAATCGCCCCAGTAAAAACAGTGCATCCCGAAGAACGAGGGGAAAATGCCCAGGTCTTGCATCGCGTCGAGCTGGTCTTCCCGCACGGTCTGGCAGTGAATCATCACGTCGCGCCGGCGCGGGTCGTGGCCATGCCGGGCCTGGGCGGCCTTCACCCCGGCAATCATCAGGTCGCTGGCCGAGTCGCCATTGCAATGAATCAGGAACTGCCACCCCCGCTCGTAGCACAGGCCAATCTTGCGGAGCACCTCGTCGTCAGTCAGCGTGGGAAAGCCCCGGTAGGCGGCATTCCGCCCCTCCGGAGGCACGAGGTAAGGCTGCGACAGAAACGCCGTCTTCCCCTGCGGTGAACCATCAAAATTCATTTTCACCCCGCCGATGCGATAGCCGTTCTTGAGGGTCGGCGAGTGCCACTCTCCACCCAGCCCATACGGGGTGTCGGTGTCGGTGAAGTCGGGATACGAGACCAGGTCAATCAACAGCTTGCGTCCCTCGGCCAGCCGGGCCCAGGTCTTGTCGTTCGGGGGGGCCGACCGTCCCTCTTGGGCCATGGTGAAACCATTCGCGGCATAGAGTTTCTGTCCCGCGAGTGCCAGGTCGTCGAGTTCCGCCTCACCCAGGGGAGGAAGCAGTTTCAGCAACGCCTGAAAACAGGCGGTCTCTTCAAGCACTCCATTGGGGGTCCGGCCATCCGCCTCGCGGCGAATCGCACCTCCCTGGGGATTCTTCGACTCGGCGGTGACCCCCGCCAGTTCGAGGGCCTTGGTGTTCATGGCACACAGGTGGCCCGACTGGTGAATCACCAGCACCGGAATGCCTTGGGCGACGGCATCGAGATCGTGGCGGGTGGGATGACGCTGCTCTTGCAGTTGCGCATCGTCATAGCCAAAGCCGAGGACGAGTTTGAATTTGCGGGAGTCGGGAGTGTTGGCCCAGGCCTTCAGTTCGGTCTGCAGACTGGCTACGTCGCCAATCCGATGATCGGGCGGGGGGAGCAGGTTCGCGGAGACCGCCTGCAGCCCCACCATGAAGCAGTGTCCGTGCCCATCGACGAAGCCGGGCAACAGGGTGCGTCCCCCGAGGTCGACCATCTTGGTCGCCGTCCCCTTCGAAGCCAGCACATCCTGCAGCGAGCCGATGGCGACAATCTTCCCCCCACGCACGGCCACGGCCTCGGCCGTCGGCTGCCTGTCGTCCATGGTGATGATGTCGCCGGAATAGATCACCTCCGCCGGCTCGGCTGCCTGTCGATCACCCCCCAGTCGCTCAGCACCGTGCAGGCCGGCGGCCGTGAGACACACCAGAATCCCCACGACCCGCCCGATAACACGCATCATGAAAGTCCCCGCATCCACCGTAAACACCGCACTGAGCCCAAAGTAGGTCAGCCACAAACTCTGGCCACAATCCGGAACATGAGTTTAACCGGTGGGGGGGCGTTTGGGATGGGTTGTGGAAATGGTTCCATATTGACATGGCGGCACCCCGGCATTCAGCGCGGGGGTGCCGGGGCCAAGGTGATCGACCACGGCACGAGGCTGGATGGCAGCGCCGGGCCCGAGGCGACCAACCCACCATCATTGCGAGGTACCACACACCCCGATCCGCCGACGGCAGCGCCCCAGCAGACCACGCCAGAGCAGTTGCCGAGGCCCGCGCTGTCGCGAGGCGGGGTTCGGTCCTCAGCCGCCAGGATTGCGGGGGGCCTTGGGGGTTGGTCTTGCCGTCATTCCGGGGGGGCTGGATCCGAATCCTGAGGGACAAACTGCTGGAACATCGGGTTCTCTGCTTGGGGGGGGACCGGTCGGGGGTGCACGCCCCCCGGGGCTTGGTTAAGATTCTGCCACGGAAAAGTTGTGCACCCCTGTTCCCCTTGGACCGAGACGGTCAATCCATGACTGACACCCCGGCTGGCAGCGTCAATCTCGAATCGATCCAGAAGCTGCGCAAGGCGTTTGAGTCGATCAAGTCGCAGATGTCCCAGGTCATCGTGGGACAGGAAGAAGTGGTCGAGCAGCTCTTGATCGCGATGTTCAGCCGGGGGCACTGCATCCTGGAAGGGGTCCCGGGTCTGGCCAAGACACTGATGATCAGCACCCTGGCCCGCTCGCTCTCGATGAGTTTCAGCCGGATCCAATTCACCCCCGATCTGATGCCCGCCGACATCACCGGGACCGAAGTGCTGGAGGAAAACCGGACCACAGGCAAGCGCGAATTCCGCTTTCTCGAGGGGCCCCTCTTCTACAACGTGATTCTGGCGGACGAAATCAACCGGACCCCGCCCAAGACCCAGGCCGCCCTGCTTGAGGCGATGCAGGAAAGGCAGGTCACAGTGGGCCGGGTCCGCCATAAGCTGACCGATCCATTCTTCGTGCAGGCCACCCAGAATCCCATCGAACAGGAAGGGTCCTACCAACTGCCCGAAGCGCAGCAGGACCGGTTCATGTTCAAGGTGTTCGTGAAGTACCCCAGCTTCCGCGAGGAGTTCGAAATTGCCCGGCGGACCACCGCCCTGCAGGCCGACAGCATCCAGCCGGTGCTGAGTGGCCCCGAGATTCTCGAGCTGCAGAGCATCGTCCGGCAGGTGCCCGCCTCGGATCATGTGATCGAGTACGCCCTGGCGCTCGTCCGGCAGACCCGCGTGGGAGAGCCGGGGGTTCCCGAATTCATCGTCAACCAGTTGAGCTGGGGGGCTGGTCCCCGGGCGGTGCAGTACCTGCTGCTCGGGGGGAAGGCGCGGGCCCTGCTGTATGGCCGCAGCCACGTGACGACCGAAGACATCCAGGCGCTGGCGGCCCCGGTGCTGCGACATCGCATTGTCACCAACTTCGCCGCGGAGAGCGAGGGAATCACCACCGACAAGGTGATTGAACGGCTGGTGCACGAGACCCCCACAAAGGAAGGCGAGCTGACGAGTGACCCGCGATTCCAGAAGATTTTTGCCGCCTGAGGCGGTCGC
>JBKCTR010000749.1:0-3943 GCA_046318755.1 Planctomycetaceae bacterium | reverse complement strand
GATCTCCCGGTGTCACGGGCCCTGGAACTCGTTCACCGAGAACCCCATGACCTGGCACCCTGCGTTCAGCGATGGTTTGGAATGCTCGAACACCCAGACTTGATCTCCGCCACACATTCCCGCGGCTCTTCAAGGCCGCTGCCAACGTGTCATTCGGTCTGCTGTTGTCGGGACCAGTTCTCCCCCAATCCGAGGGTCACTTGGCAAAATTCCTTCAGCAAATCTCTGTCGGGGAATCGTCTGTCGTAAAGAGGGCCTGTCCAACTCTGCTCTAAGACGGATTTCAGTGACTGGCCGCCGTCCCCCCTTCTTCTGAACTCTCTTCCACAACAGATTCGGACTCTTGCGTTGGGGCCGCCGTGGCCTCGCTGACTGCTGTCGAACTGGGTTCCAGCTCTCCAGTCTCACGCTCTTCAATGACCGCCGCCTTGCCCCCCGGGGTCCGTGCGGGAGACCGGGGAGGCAGCGTTCCGGCCGCCTTGTGGGCCGCCTGCTCCGCCTCCAGCCGCTCGGCCTCCTGTTCCGCAAACTCCACAACTCCCATGCATTCGTCTTCGCCCAGCCCCGAGAGCTCGGCCAACTGATCCAGCTCGATCACCGACAGATCGTCGAAGGTGAAGAAGCCCTGCTCAATCAGGTTCTCGGCCATCTCGGGGGGCGCCCCGGGAATCGAACTGAAGGCTTCCAGTGACTTGTCGAGCTTCTCGTTCAGCTCGTCGCGGGTCATGATGTCGATATCCCACCCCACCAGCTTCGACGCCAGCCGGACATTCTGCCCCCGTTTGCCGATCGCGAGCGACAACTGGTCGTCTTTGACCAGCACAATCACCCGTCCCAACATCGGACAGAGGATGACCTCCTCGACTTCGGCGGGCTGCAAGGCATTGGGGACCAGAACCTGGAGCGAGTCGTTCCAGCGGACGATGTCAATCCGCTCCCCCGCCAGTTCTTCCACAATGTTCTTGATGCGCGAGCCCCTCACCCCCACGCAGGCCCCCACCGCATCAATCTTCTGGTCGAGGCACGAGACCGCCACCTTGGATCGATAACCCGCCTCGCGGGCCAGCGAGCGGATTTCAATGACCTGTTCGCTGATCTCGGGAATTTCAATCTCAAACAGCCGGCGGACCAAGTCGGGATGGACCCGCGACAGCACGATGCGAACCCGCGCTCCCGCCTTCCGCACCTCCAGCACCACGGCCCGCACTCGTTCCCCCACCCGGAACGATTCCCCGGGAATCTGCTCGCTCTTCGGCAGAATCCCCTCAACCTTCCCCAGATTCACCGCCGCGGTCGATCCCTCAAACCGCGTGATCGTGCCGTTGACCAGCGAGCCCCGCATCGAGAGATATTCGTCGAACAGGGCGTCCCGCTCCGCTTCGCGGATCTTCTGGATCATCACCTGCTTGGCGCTCTGGGCCGAGATCCGCCCCAGAATCTCGCCCAATTGCTCCGAATCGATCGGAGCCCCCTCTTTGATCACCGTCGTGTGACCGGTGATCCGGTCAATCTTCGACTCCAGCGGGATTTCTTCCCCGTAATGCTTGCGCGCGGCCGACAAGATCGCTTGTTCGAGCACCTCGAACACGATCTCTTTGTCGATGTTTTTGTCGCGATGGATCGCGTCGACCGTCCGCAGCACTTCGGCGTCGTTCATGATCTTTCTTCAGTCCTTCGTCCGCTCCGCCAACAAAAAAGGCGGGAGTCGAGCTCTCACAGGCAACTCGCCGACTCTCCGCCAGAGATCGCAACGCCGACAAGCAGAGCACAGGCTCGCCAAGGCAAACCCATCCCCTCCCTTTTGTCGCAGGCGACCAGAATTGGGCGGCCCGAAGGCCGTTCCATCTCGACTACATACGGTCGTCCTCGGTGTGCCGGCTCGTTTCCGAACGAAGCCTGACAAGGTCTTGCAGCGTTGGTCTGGTGGAGCGCAATTTCACCCCTCACCTTCACACAAGGACTGTCCTTGGGTTCAGGTAAAATGCGAAATCCGGTTGGTCGAGCCCGCTGCTCGCCCAACACGTCTCGAATCCATTTGTAAGGCTACAGGTGGTTTGTCCAACTGTCAAGTTGCGCGGGGATTTTCACCCCCCGCCCATCCCTCTCTCCGTCAATTCGGGTCCCCCTAGACCCTGCGCGCCACCGGCAATCCCCTCCGCCCCAACTCCGGACCGCACTCTCTGCCATCCGGACGGATCCACAAGTGACCACGAACGCCTCCCTCGCGTTCACACCAGACCACCAATGGGATCTCCATAATAAATATGGTGGGGACGACCGGTCTCGTCGAACCAGGCGGTGGTCTCTGGCAGCCCCAAGGCACTGTAAATGGTCGCCGCCATGTTTTCGGGACGCTGCGGATTGGCAGACGGGTACGCTCCCAACTTGTCGGTCGACCCGACTACGGTCCCCCCCCGCACACCCCCACCGGCGAAAAACACCGTCTGCACCGCCCCCCAATGATCCCGCCCTGGCAGCTTGTAGTGCTGCGGTAAATGCGAAATCTTCGGGGTCCGGCCAAACTCTCCCGCCATCACAATCAGCGTCGAATCGAGCAGCCCGCTGTCGAACAAATCGTCCAACAGGGCCGACAACGCCTTGTCCGTCGGCGGGAACAACATGTCCTTGAGGTGCGGGAACATCTCCCCGTGCGTATCCCAGGTCTCGTTGTTCCCCAGGTTCACCTGCACCAGGTTGACCCCCGCCTCCACCAGCCGCCGCGCCATCAACAGCGACCAGCCAAACGAATTCCTGCCGTATCGCTCCTGTTGCTCGGCCGAGGCCTGCGTCACGTCAATCGCCTGCCGGATCCGCTGGTCGGTCAACAGCGATATCGCCCCCTGCCGGTATCGGTCGAACGACTCGATCTGCGCCTGTTGCTCCAGATCGGACCGCTGCCGGTCAATCTGACCCAGCAGCGCCAGCCGGTCACCCAGACGCCGGTCCCCAAAACCCTCCGGCAGCGACAGGTTGGGTGCCTGAAACGCCGTCCGCCTCGGCATGTTCGGCCGGTCTTGGTGATCAAATTCATACTCCGGATACGCCCCATAGCCGAGCGAGTTGTAGGGCGAGCTTTCGATGAACCAGGGATCCCGTCGCGCCCCCATCTGTCCCGCGAATTGCCCCGGAATCACCCGTTTGGAGTAGTGCACCAGCTTCTCGGGCAGCACCACGGCGGGGGGCAGGTTATTCCGGGGGGTGGTCACTCCGCCGGCAATGGCCGCGATCGCCGGCCAATCGGTCGGCAACGGCACCGAGGGGTTGAACCCGGGGGGCAGCATGGTCCGCCCCGTCAGCATGATGTGATGCCCGGCGGAGTGGTCGTTGGTGGGATGCGTCAACGACCGGCACAATCCCCACAGATGGCTGCGCTGCGCCAACTGGGGCAGGTGTTCGCAGATCTGCAGCCCCGGGGTGTTGGTGTCGATGGGGCGGAACTCGCCCCGCACCTCGGCCGGAGCCTCGGGCTTGGGGTCAAAGCTGTCGTGTTGCCCCAGCCCCCCCGAGAGGAAGATGTAAATCACCGAGCGGGCCTGAGCGGCGGACGTGCCGGGGGCCTCGGCCGCCCGGGCCACGCGCAGCGCCTGCAGGTGATTGGTCCCCAATCCCAGCAGTCCCACCGCACCCGCCTGCACGGCCGTGCGGCGCGACCAGCGGGGATGACTGCAGGCGACCGCCGGTTGAGACACAGACATCGCTCCACCTTTCACCACAAGCCGAGGGAAACCAGCCTCCTCCGTGACACACCGCCCCAATCATAAACGCCCCCTGATCTATCGGCAATTGGAGGCGGCAAACTGCGGGGGGAGTGTGGGGAAGCCCGCGAGCCGAACCGCTGCCAATGGCAAGGCATGCGGCTCCCGAGCGTGACCGACTGCCGCAAACAGCAAATCATCAACCGGATGGTCTTCGATTCGAGTCCACGGCCCTTGTGCGGCCGGCG
>JBKCTR010000748.1:0-6590 GCA_046318755.1 Planctomycetaceae bacterium | reverse complement strand
GGTCAGCACCTGCGAACACACGCACGCGTTCGCCACGCTTCCCGCCCTGCAGTTGGGAAAGCATGTCTACTGTGAAAAGCCCCTGACGCACAGCGTCTACGAAGCGCGGGTGATTCGCGAAGCGGCCGCCAAAGCCAAGGTCGCGACCCAGATGGGGACGCAGATTCATGCCGAAGACAACTACCGGCGGGTGGTCGAACTGGTGCGTTCGGGGGCGATCGGCCCGATTCGCGAGGCCCACGTCTGGGTCTCGCGTGCGTGGGGGTGGCAGCCGAGTGAAGAAGAGGCCAAGCAGCATGGCGACATTGTCACCCTCCGCGAGCGGCCCACGGAAACACAGGCGGTGCCGAATGGCCTGCACTGGGATCTCTGGCTCGGCCCCGCACCCGCCCGGCCGTTCCACAGCACCTACGTGCCCGGTCCCACCTGGTACCGCTGGTGGGACTTTGGGAACGGCACAATGTCGGACCTGGGGAGTCACTGGATTGATCTGCCCTTCTGGGCGCTCAATCTGAAGGCTCCCCTGTCGAGTGAGGCGAAGGGACCGCCGGTCCATCCGGAACTGGCTCCGGCGTCGATGCAGGTGACCTACCAGTACGGCTCGCGGGGGGCGATGCCGCCCGTGTCGCTGACGTGGTACCAGGGGACGAACAAGCCCGAACGCTGGACGGCGGGAGAGATTCCCCGGTGGGGCGACGGGGTGCTGTTTGTGGGGGACGACGGCATGATTCTGTCGGACTACTTCAAACACACGCTGTTGCCCGAGAAGAAGTTTGCCGATTTCGTGCGACCGGCCCAGAGCATTCCCAAGTCGCTCGGCCACTATGCCGAGTGGATCCATGCTTGCAAGACGGGAGCCCCAACCACCTGCAACTTCGAGTACGCCGGCTGGCTGACTGAGGCGAATCACCTCGGCAACGTCGCCTACCGTGTTGGCAAACGTCTCGACTGGGACGCCGACCGCATGCTGGCGACCAACGCCCCGGAAGCGAAGCCGCTGATCCAGCGCGAGTACCGGGCCGGCTGGAAGCTGGTCTAAAAACCAATCGACCGGCGGACGGCCGCCAGCGTGGAGTTCAACGCCGTGTGGAGTTCAACGCCGTGTGGAGTTCAACGCCGTCCGCCGATTGGGAATGCGGCCAGAATGAGGGGCCGCTCCGTGAACCCACGCAACCGTTGGTGCCCGGCGCTGTTGGCTGTGCCGGCAGCAGGGAGATGGCGAGGCCCCCAACAGGTCCATGGCCGGGATTCACGCCACGGTGAACCCCGGCCAGGGTGAAGGTGCCGGTAGTTACTTGCCAATCGCCCAGAGGGAGTCGTAGGTGCGGATGTAGATCCGGCCGTTGGAGATCACCGGGGAGGCAGTGGTGATTTCCTCGAGGGCATTGGTCGAGACCTCTTCGAACTTGGGACCCGCCTTGACCACGGTGGTGATGCCGTTGCGAGAGACGAGGTAGATGTTGCCATCGGCATAGACGGGCGAGGCGCGGTTGTTCTCGCCCGGGGTCCGCTGTTCGTAGAGTTTCTTGCCCGTCTTGGCGTCGAGTACCACCAGCACGCCGTTTTCGCGGTAGAGGTAGACCAGCCCGTCGTGAATCAACGGGGAGGGGACGTCGGGGGTGGGATTGTATTCCCACAGTTTGTGCTTTGAACCAGTGATGTCCCCCGAGCCGTCGGGAGTGAGGGCGATCACCCTGCCTCCCTTGGCCGAGGGGGCGACAATCAGCCCGGGGACGGCCACGGGGGAGGCAACCAGCCGCAGGGTGGGGTCGTACTTGTCGGGCTGCAGGCCGGCGGAACGCCAGAGCTCGTGCCCATCCTTGAGGTCGTGGGCGATGATCCAGTCGGCCCCATGGGTCAGCAGGTAGGCCCGCTGGGCGTCGCGGTAGAGGGTGGGGGAGGCGTAGGAGTGCTCATTCTCGGAATGGGCTTCGCTGGGGCGTTCGACCTTCCAAAGCTCCTGGCCCGTGGTCTTGTCGAGGCAGACCACCTTGGCCTCGCGGGTCTTGGGATCCCCCTCGCCATGGATCAACTGCAGGTACAGCCGGTCTCCATCGAGCAGGGGGGACGAGGTCATTCCGAACTGGATGTTGAGCTTGCCGTAGCGGTCCTGCACATCGAACTTCCAGATTTCCTTCCCTTCGAAATCGTGGCAGGCGAGGGGGCCGTTGCCGAGGAAGGTCCAGACGTATTTGCCGTCGGTGACGGGGGAGGGGGAGGCGGAGTTCCACTCGTTGACACGGGCGTATTTGGTCCCCTTGCCGAGCTCGCGGGTCCAGCGGATCTTGCCGTCGGTCCCGACGCAGATCAGCAGCAGCGTGTTGTTGTCTTCGGCCACCGAGGTGAGGAAGATCGAGTCGTTCCAGACGACGGGAGTGGCCCCGGCCCGCCCGGGGAGCTTGAGCCTCCAGGCCACACCTTGGGAGGGGGTCCAGCGGGTGGGAACGTTCTTCTCTGGGGAGAGGCCATCGTGGGTGGCACCGCGCCACTGGGGCCAGTTTTCGGCGTGGAGCGCGGTCGACCACAGCAGGCCGAGCAGGGCGAGGGAACAGCCAAGTCGTGTCATGGCGGGAGTCTTGATCGGAGGGGGCAAGGCGGGACGGGAGGTCGCCCGGCGAACAGGTCGGGGCGACGCCTGCCGACAGTTTCTGTCGCGTCTTTCGGTCCGTCAAGCACCCCGCCCCCGGCGGTCAGTCGCCCCGGGCGCGGGGGGCCACGGCCACAACCTAGCCGTCGGTTCCCGGTTCGGACTCGAGGTGATAGTCGTCGATTTTCTTGTGCAGTGTGTTGCGGTTGATTCCCAGGCGGGTGGCGGCTTTGGTCTGAACGCCCTGGCAACTGCGGAGGACCTGGGCGATCACTTCACGCTCCACCTGCGAGACAATTCGCTCATGGAGGTTGTTGGGCCCGTCGCCGGCCGCCTGCAATCCCAGCGAGACCAGTTCCTGGCAGAGGGCCTGGGTGTCGCGGGGACCGCCGCGCGGCAGTCGCATGGGGGCTCCATTGACCAGTTGGGCGGGGAAATTCTCGAGCGCCAGGTGCCCGTTCTGCGAGAAGACAATCGCCCGCTCGACGTAGTTTTGCAGCTCGCGGACATTGCCGGGCCAGTTGTAGCGCTCCAGCGCGGCGATCGCCTCGGACGAGATGGTCGAGACCGCCACCTTGTTGGACTGGGCGTACTTGCGGATGAAGAAATCGACCAGATCGGGGATGTCCCCGGACCGCTGGCGGAGCGGGGGGAGGTCGATGGGGACGACGTTGAGTCGGAAGTAAAGGTCTTCCCGAAAGCCTCCCCGGGCCACCTCGTCGAGCAGGTCGCGGTTGGTGGCGGCCACCACGCGGACGTCGACGCGGATCGTGCGGTTGTCCCCCACCCGTTCGAATTCCTGCTCCTGTAGCACCCTGAGCAGTTTGACCTGCAGCGTGTAGCTGACAGAGTTGATTTCATCGAGAAACAGGGTGCCCCCGTGGGCTGCCTCGAACCGGCCGGTGCGGTTCTCATTGGCGCTCGTGAAGGCTCCTTTGACGTGGCCGAAAAGTTCGCTTTCGAGCAGGCTTTCCGACAAGGCCCCGCAATTGACCCTCACATAGGGACCCGAGGCCCGCGGGCTGAGTTCATGGATTGCACGGGCGATCAGCTCTTTGCCGGTGCCGGTCTCCCCAGTGAGCAAGACCGTGGCGGACGTCCGGGCCACCAGCCGTGTCAGCCGGGCGACTTCCAACATGGCCGGGCTGGATCCAATGATTCCGGGGAGCCCTCCGGTGGTCCCTGGATCCATCGCACGCTCACTCGGCACTGTTCTCCCCCAACCAGCCAGAACAAATCCCCGGAATCGGGCCAATGCCAACAGAAGCATCGGAGTGACTCAATTCTAGGCAGTGCTGAACGATTTATGAAGTCGCAGGAGGTGGTGCGGAAAGATTCCGCAGTGAGTCAACCTCCTCAACGGCTCGATTTGGGGACGGACGAGACTCAAATTCGTTCCGGTTGATGAATTGAGCTGGTCTGATGCGCAAAAATGCAGCAGGGATTTGGGTCTGAGTCCTCCCGTCGCGGCCGGGCTGTGGTCAATCCCGACACATTCGGTCATCGTGGGGACCTGTGTTCCGGGGATCGACGGGGGGGCCAAGTATGGCCGTTGGGACACGCGCATCCTCCCCCTCGCCGCACGAGGGCGGGGGGGGAGGGTGGCCTGTGGGACACGGGGCCGGGGGTTATTTCAACCGGCTCCGCAGGTACTCGACGGCATCTGTCAGGGCCTGGGGAATGCCCTCGGGCTTTTTCCCTCCCGCCTGGGCGAGGTCCGGGCGACCGCCGCCTCCCCCGCCGACCGCCTTGGCCGAAGCCTTCACCCAGTCGACGGCGGAGATTCCCTTTTCGATCAGCTCTTTGCCGACCGCAGCCACCAACAGCACCTTGCCCTCACCGCCGGCGGCCAGCAGCACGGCGAGCGGGCTGGCCTTGCGGCGGAGCTGGTCGATCTGGGCGCGCATGCTGTCGGCATCCCAGTCGTCGCAGCGGTGGGTGATCACCTTGACCCCCTGGATGTCGACGGCGTTGGCCGCCAATTCGTCGACCAGTCCCGCCGCCGCCTGTGCGGTGTGCTTCGAGAGTTCGCGCTTGAGGGTTTTGAGTTCCTCGAGCAAGCCCTCGACCCGTTGGGGCAGGTCTTCAATCCGGGGGGCCTTGACCTGCTGGGCCAGATTCAGCAGGAGCTGTTCGTCGTCGCGAATCTTCTGCAGCGCCCTGACACCGGTGAGGGCGATGATTCGGCGGGTGCCAGCGGCGACCGATTCTTCCGAGATCAGCTTGCACAGCCCGACCTGTCCGGTGTTCGAGAGGTGTGTGCCGCCACACAATTCCCGGCTGAAGGTCCCCATGGTGACCACCCGCACCTCGTCGGCGTATTTCTCTCCGAACAGGGCGGTGGCACCCGATTGCCGGGCCTGATCGAGGCTCATCAGGGTGGTGGAGACCGGGGCCCCCTCGTTGATGCGGGCGTTGATCTCGCGTTCGATCTCGGCCAGGGTTTCGCGGGGAATGGCCTTGGGCTGTGTGAAGTCGAACCGCAGGAGATCGTTCTCGACCCGCGAGCCTCGCTGGGTGGCGTGGCTCCCCAGGGTCTTCTGCAGGGCGTGATGCAGCAGGTGGGTGGCCGAGTGCGCCCGGCGAATGGCATTGCGGCGTTCGAGGTCGACGCGGGCAGTCAGTTTCATGCCGGCCCGCAGCACACCGCGACGAAGATGCCCGAGGTGGACAAAGAACCCCGCCTGTTTCTGGGTGTCGGTCACTTCAAACACGCACTCGGACGATTCGAGCGTTCCCGTGTCGCCCACCTGGCCCCCCGACTCGCCATAGAAGGGAGTCTTGTCGAGCACGACGGCGATCGGCTGCTGGTGCCCGACTTCGCGCACTTCGGGAACGAGCCGTTCCTCGGCCACAATGCCGATCACCTCGGCGGGCGATTCGGTCGTGTCGTACCCCAGAAACGTGGTCGACGCGCTCCCTTCGCGCAGAGCGTCGAGTGGCCCGGCCTTCATCACCGAGTCGGCAAAGGCACCGCGGCCGCTCTTCTCTTGATGTTCCGCCATGCGGGTCTGGAACTCGGCTCGGTCGACCCGCAGGTTGCTCTGGGCGGCGAACGCCTCGGTGAGCTCGACGAGGAAGCCGTCGGTCTGGTGCAGATCGAAGGCATCGGCTCCACTGATGGTGTCGCGACCCTGCCGACGTGCCCCTTCGATGCAGCGTTCGAGCTTCCGCAAGCCCCGTTCAATGGTCCCCAGGAACTGTTCTTCCTCGGCTTTGATGGTCATCTGGACCCGCTCGACCGTGCTGCCGAGTTCGGGGTAGGGGACCTTCATCGCAGTGACCACCGCGGGGACCAACTGATGCAGGAACGGGGCCCGTTGGCCCAGCAGAAAGCCCTCCAGCACGGCCCGGCGCAGCAGTTGGCGAACAACGTACCCCTGCTTTTCATTCCCGGGCCCGCACTCTTCGTGGATGCTGAAGGTGACTGCCCGAACGTGGTCGGTGATGCGGCGGAGGGGGCGGCCGTGCGGGGCGGAATAGCTGTAATTCCGCCCGACAATTTCCCCCGCGGCCACGCAGATGGGGCGGAGAATATCGTTCTCGAAATTGCTGTCGACCCCCTGCAGAACGGCCGCGGTTCGCTCGAGGCCCATTCCGGTGTCGATGTTCTTCTTGGGAAGCGGTTGCAGATTGTTGGGAGGGGAACCGACGCGGTTGAACTGGGTGAAGACCAGGTTCCAGATCTCGACGCTCGATTTGGCGCCGGGAGCGTGGTAATAGATTACGCTGCAGGGGCCGCAGACCCCATCGGGCCCCTGACTGGGGGCACTGGCGGGCCAGAAGTTCTCGCTCTCTCCCTCGCGGCGGATGTGGCTGGCGGGAACCCCCACCTCGTTGTGCCAGATGTTGTACGCCTCGTCGTCATCCAGGTAGACGGTGATGTTGAGGCGGTCTTTGGCCAGGCCGAGCCATTTGGGGGTGGTCAGGAATTCCCAGGCCCAGTGGATGGCCTCTTTCTTGAAATAATCACCGAACGAGAAGTTCCCCAGCATCTCGAAAA
>JBKCTR010000747.1:0-5770 GCA_046318755.1 Planctomycetaceae bacterium | reverse complement strand
GGCCCCGGGAATCGTCAGGCTTTCGACCAAACCTGAAGCTGGGCCGCTCGCGGCCCTCCCGATGCCGGAAGGGAGACCCGCGGCCTGATCCCGGCTCGTTGCCAAGACATCCAGCCAGCCTGTGGGGCTGGCCGCCGACTGCGGGTCGATCACCAGATTGGCCAACGAAGGGACCTCAACCGGGGATCAACCAGCGCCTGGTTTTTTCGATGGCGAGTGCCGATTCCATTCCGCCACGGATCGCTCGCCTCGCGGCACCCCCGCTCCGCGGGATCCCTCCGGAGCGGATCCCCAAGTCACGGCCGGCGTTATCGGCCGGGGCGAGGTTGGGGTGTTGCACCGGCTGGGGACTTTTGGCCGGGGATTTTTGGCCGGAGGCGACCTCAGGGAACGGCCAGCAGTGAAGAGGAGGCTCGGCCGCGTTCGATCACCAACCGCACCGCCTCTCCCACCGGTTACATCAGTTCCTGGATCGGGCGCGAGTCGCTTACCAGGTGCGACGGCCTCCCCGACGAGTTGTAGACAATCTTGTCGGGGTTGATCCCCAGCTTGAGATACACACTGGAGACGAGGTTCTCGGGAGCATAGATCTTCTCGATCGCGGCATAGCCCCGCGCGTCGGTCGCACCGACCACCTGCCCGCGGGGGGTGCCACACCCGGCGACCAGGACCGACATGGCGCTCGACCAGTGATCGCGCCCCGGAGTGGTCGAACCCGGCAAAGTCGAAATCTGGGGTGTCCGGCCGAATTCCCCCATCACCAGCACCAGGGTGCTGTCGAGCATGCCCCGTTCATCGAGGTCTTCGATCAGGGTCGCCACGGTCGATTCGAGAGTGGCCCCCTGCTTCTTGAAGGCAGGGAAGATGTTGGAGTGGTGGTCCCAACCACCATCGTTGATGGTGATGAACGGAACCCCCGCCTCGACCAACCGCCGGGCCAGCAACAGCCGCTGCCCCAGCGCATTCCGCCCGTACCGTTCGCGGACCGCCTCGGGCTCCCGATCGATCTCAAACGCCTTGAGCGCCACATCCGAGGTCATCAGCGAGACCGCCTGCTGGAAGTTCTCGTCCGAACCCACCACCGGGTCCCCCGTGGCGCGGTCCTGGTACCTCTGCAGTTGGTCCAGTTTCTTGCGGGCCAGCCGCCGGCTGATCGCCCGGCCGTCATCCAGTTCCGCCGGCAGAGTCACGTCGCGAACACGGAACCCCTTGCTGTTCGGGTCGTCGGCCACCACAAAGGGGGCGTGCCGATTCCCCAGGAAATTGGGCCCTCCCGAGCGGGTGATGCTGGGAATTGCAAAGTAGGGGGGCAGGTTGTGCGGTGCCCCGCGCTCGGCGGACACAACCGAACCCATGCTGGGATGGAAGCTGACGAACGCCCCGCAACTGACCGGGATGCGCGTGGGGGCACCGGTCATCATGTAGTGATTTCCGGCCCCATGGTTGTTCTGGTTGTGGCAGACCGACCGAACGATGGTGAACTTGTCGTTGATCGCCGCGAGCCGCTGCATGTTCTCGCTGAAGAACACCCCCGGGACCTTGGTCTCGATCGGCTGGAACTCGCCCCGGATCTCGGCCGGTGCCTGGGGCTTGGGATCGAACATCTCGATGTGGCTGGGGCCCCCATCGAGCCAGACCAGAATGCAGCCCGTGGGGCGTTTCTCGGATCCCGGCTCTCCAGCCCGCGCCCGCGATTGCAAGGCACTCACAAACCCGCCCCCCAGCAGGGCCCCCAGGCCCAGGGACAGACAGTCGCGGCGTCGCAGTCCTTCGCAGTTGCGGTGGATGGCCATCGTGTGCTCTCGAATCTTGGAAACAGAACTGGGGGAGGGAGGTTTTCCACCCGAGACGAGACTGTCGTCCGTCCCGGTGGACATGTCAACCCGCCGGTGCGACCGGCTGGGTTCGGTGGACGCTCAATCGACAAACAGAAACTCGGGAGTGTTCAACAACACCCAGAACAGGTCCTCCACACCCTTGCGACGGTCGGGGGGGGGCGGAAGCAATTCGAGGGCGGCCTGTTTCTCAGCCGCGGTTGGCGGCCGACAGTACACCCACAAATACGCCTCCTCCACCAACTGTTCGTTCGACAAGCCGCTGGCCGCCAGTTGAGCGGGACGGGCCGTATCGAGCGCCAGCTTCTTGTTCAGGGAGGGAGAATTCATCAAATGCAGGATCTGCGGGGTGGTCGAGTCGGAGGTCCGCTCGCACGGAGGATCCTGGTTCGCGTCCGGACGGCCAAACGTGTCGAGAAACAGAGACGCCGAACGGAAGGTCCAAACCTGGGTCGCCCGCGAACCGGAAGGCATCGCCGGGAACTCCTCCTCGGTGTCGAGGCAGTCGTTCACGGCGTCCAACAGCACTTCGGCCCGCAATCGCTGACGGTAGTACCGCGAAAAATTGCGTGTGTCGGACAGGTTGCGCTCGGTGGGTTTTGAGCTCAATCCCGCCACATGTGACGTCATGATCCGCCGGATCAGGTGCTTGATGTTGTAGCCACTCTCGCGGAAGTCCTGGGCGAGGTAATCCAGCAGTGGCTCATTCGACGCGGGGTTGGTGGCCCGCAGGTCATCGACCGGTTCGACCAGGCCGGTTCCCATCACTTCGGCCCACATCCGGCTGGCCATCACCTTGGCGAAATACGGATTGTCGGGCGAGGTCATCCAGCCGGCCAGCACCTCCCGCGGATCCTGCTCGGGAGGAATCTTCAGCGATTCGGCGGCCAGCGGCCGGGGATCGACAATCGCCCCGGTGCGCCCATGGGCCAATTGCCCGGAGGGAGTCGAGAAGATCATTTCCTGCCCCCCCGAAATCGGCGGCGACAGCCCCTCTCCCTTGTGCCCAATGCGGGTGAAGAAGGCGGCGAATCCGAAGAAGTCGTCCTGGCTCCACACCTCGAACGGGTGGTGATGGCACTTGGCACATTCGAGCCGCACCCCCAGGAACAACTGGCTGACCGACGAGGCGATCTCCACCGTGTCGGGACGGTCACGGAAGATCACTGCGTTCCCGTGCCGCCAACTGCTTCCCTGCGCGGTCAGCAGTTCCCGGACAAACTGGTCGTACGGCTGATTTTTGCGAAACGCCTGTCGCAGCCAGGCATCGAGGTTCCACACCGCCTTCATTCCCGCCCGGTAGGGATTGGGGCGCAGCAGGTCGGCCCATTTGTTCGCCCAATAGTCGGCATATTCCGGCCGATCGAGCAGACGGTCGATCAGAGCGTCCCGCTTCCCGGTGCTGGCGTCGGCCAGGTAGGCACGGGTTTCTTCCGGCGTGGGCTGCCGCCCGATGATTCGCAAGTACGCCCGCCGCAGAAAGGTCGACTCACTGGCCTCGGCCGAGGGGAGCAGTTGCAGCAGCTTGAGTTTCTGCCAGACCAGGTCGTCGACCGGGTTGCGGCGGGGGAGTTGGGCGAAGTCGGCATCGGTCAGTTGGCCGGGCTGCGGAATCAACACCCGGCAAACGGCGATATTGTTCATATACCGTGCCATCAAAGCCGCTTCTCCCGGGATGGGACCTGCCTGGACGAGGCCCGCCGTCTCCGCGGAGGGGGCCGCGTAGGCCCGGTCACTCGATTGAAACGCCGTGACGTCGGTCACATCGCGTCGCTTGCCGTCGGAGTACTCGGCGAAGACCTTCAGTTGGAAGGACGCGTTCGGGGTCAGCACCTGGGTGGGGGGCTCGCAGACCACCCGCACCAGTTTGGGAGCGTCTTCGGGGGTTCGGGGAGAGCCCTGCCGCATCCACTCTTGCAGCAGTTCGTAATGGGGACTGCCGACTTCGATCCGCTTGCCTCCCCCATGGGGTACCTGCCCGGTCGCCTTGCGCAGCAGCAGACTTCCCTCGGCCGTGGCGTTGAACTGGCGGCGGCCGCGCCCTTCACCGACCAGCGCGAGATAATCGAATTCGGAATCGAAACCCAACAACGACAGGGCAAATCCATTTTGCCCGCGCGACTTGCCGTGACACGGGCCCGAATTGCAGCCGTAGCGTGTCAACAGGGGCTGCACATCGAGTTCAAACGTCACCGCGGGGTTGGCCCCCTCCGAACGGGCTGCTGGTTCGGCGGCAAACAGCGGGCCGGCCAGCAGGGTGTAGGCCAGGCTCAACAAAAGAAGACCAATCGGCCGGCTGTGCATGTCCGATCGCCAACAGAGACGAGGAGGGATTCTTGAGGAGGGAGGTCGGTCGGGCGGACCACCGAAAGGCTTGCGCCCCCCTCCGCCTCGAACTTCCATCCATCAATATTGACGAATCCGTCCCCGTCTTGTCAATCGAATTGTGTACAGGCGGGCACTGAAAACGCCCACTTGCCTCCGGGCCGAGTGGGACTTGAACCACGGTGGCCTTCGAGTCAGCGCCAACGGCGAGTTGGGTGACTGCGTTTCATTTGCCGATCTTGGCGGCCGCGGCGGGGGCGGGAGGGACCTGCGCCTCCTCTTTTTCGGCTCCCGAAAGCTGCACATCGGGCTGGCTGCCGGGGCCGCCCGACCGGGAAGTCGGCCGGGCGAAGGTGACCATGGGGGGGACGTGGTCGATGGGGCGTTGGGCGCCATAAATGGCCGAGTGGTTCAGCTCGTCGCGCAGTGTTCCATCCTGCCAGGGCCCCATGCCAAACACAAAGGTGTTCGTTTCATCCGAGAAGGAGTTCGAGACCCCCCCCTCGCCCAGCAGTCGCTTGGTCTTGGCGTCGTAAGCCACCAGGCCAATCTTGGCGGCCGCCTTCTGCGCGTCCTTGCTGACCATCTTGACTTCGGGCAGCGTCAACATGCCGGGCAGGGTGATCTCGGGAACCCCCAGAAACGAGCTGGAGAGATCGGTGCCAATGGCCCCGGCCCGCACTTCCAGGATGACGTCGGCCTCTTCGGGTTTGGGGGCAATTCCCGCCCCTTGACGCAACAGCCTGTGGCGAATGGAGGCGATCAGATACCCCTTGTCGACACAGTCGAGATACTTCTCTTCGACAAAGACCGAGGCTTCGGCCAGGGGGGAAAAGTCGACCTTGTCGAGCGACTGATCGATCGAATTGGCGATCAACAATTGCTCGGTGGCGGTCCGGGCGGTGTTCGACTGTCGGGTGTTGTTGCAGGCCGAGAGTCAGACCAGCGTCCCCCCGAGGACCAGCTGATGGAGAGGGAGGGAATGGCGCATGGAGAAATCTTTCTGATCGGGGGGGGCGAGAGAGGGGAGGGCGAGTGGGGAGACGTGGAGTGAGGCTGGCAGAATGCTGGCCTCGGAGGGAGGGGTGAGATATTCCATGCACCAAGCGACGGTCAATGAAGATTTTCAAGAATCGGGCCAGGCATGGTAAAAGTTACAATCCGGTCGGAACGCCATCCGTGACGTGAGCCGGTTTTTTAACGATTTGTGACAATCCGTCGGGACCATACGTTGTAGGGTGGGCTTTCAGCCTGCCGGCAGGAGACTTGGCTGGCGGACAGAGCGCAGTCGCTGCTGGTGCGCACGGACGCTGGGCCGCGTTGTGTTGTGGGCTGCGTGGTGTCGCTTTGGGGAGTTCGACAACCTGGATGTTGGTCGCCACGTTGTGGGGTGGGCTTTCAGCCTGCCGGGAGGAGACGTGGTCGGCGGACAGAGCGTAGCCGCTGCTGGTGCGCTCGGACGCTGGGCCGCGTTGTGGTGTGGGCAGCGCGGTTTCGCACTGGGGCGTTCGACAACCTGGAAGTTCGTCGCCACGTTGTGGGGTGGGCTTTCAGCCTGCCGGGATGGAGACGTGGTTGGCGGACAGAGCGCAGATGACAGTTGCTGGTGG
>JBKCTR010000746.1:0-8759 GCA_046318755.1 Planctomycetaceae bacterium | reverse complement strand
ATCTATGGGTATCCGAAACGGGAGGCGGCCCGGGTGGCCCTGCAGACCGTCGGGACCTTTCTTGCCGAATTCCAGCAGCCGCGTTTGGTCCGATTCGTGCTGTTTGATGCCGAGACTCTCCAGGTGTTCGCCGACACGCTGGCCCAGTTGCAATTCCCCAACCCTCGTCCCTGATTGACCTCCGCCATGCCCCAGCCCCTTCGCAACACTGGCCGCTTCCCGTGGTTCTGGATTCTCCCGGCCGCGCTGTTGTGCGCCCCGCTGGCGGTCGCCCGCCTGGGGGCCCAAGACCAGGGCGCACCGGCAAAAAAAGCAGTCGTTCCCCCGGCGGTCAAGGGAGGTCCGGTTCCGCTGAACGAATCGGGCACGGTGAAACTCGATCTCGCCAACCGGCGGTTGTTGGTGCAAGGAGAGGTGGTCCTGCGGCAGGGACAGTTGGAAATGTTCGCCTGCCGGAAGAAATCCAAAGAGCACGAGTCGATTGTGGCGATTGATGCCGCCGCGTTTGTGATCCATAGCGGACTGCTGGCATTGAAGGCTGCACCGGGGGGACCTGCGGTCTATGAACCCGCATTCCAGCCGCCGCACGGCGAGAAGCTCGACATTGTTGTGACCTGGAAGGACGAGCAGGGTAAAACCCAGCGGGTCCCCGCCCAGAGCTGGATTCGCGAGACCGTCAATCGGTTTTGGGTCCGGCCACTCGAGAAACTTCCCAAGGGGGTGGAAATCGACGAAATGTCGCCGCTGCGGTACGACCGGAAGCAAAAGGAATTGCTGTGGTATGGTCCCATGACCGACGCCCAGAAGAAAGATTTGCTGGCGCAGTCGGAAGATCGTGCCTGGCGCGAGGCCATCGCGTACTTTCACGAGCGGGGGCAGTCGCGTGGAATGGAGGCCGACTGGGTATTTGTCGGCAGTGTGTTGGGGGTCGATGAAACCACCGGAGAAAAGAGTTACGCGGCGGAGGAAGGACAATACATCTGCGTCTCGAACTTCGCGACAGCGATGATCGACATTGCAGTCCGCAGCAGCGACCAGGCGGCCGAGCTGGCGTTTGAGGCCTGGACCGAAAAGATCCCTCCCAAGGGAACGCCGGTCACCCTGGAGATTGGTCCGGCCCCCAAGAAGGAGGCATCCAAGAAGGAGGCCCCCAGCAAGCCCGCCGCCGAGTCGAAGAAGCCCTGAGTCGGGACGGTCTTTCCGACCGCATCTCAGCCTCGGTCCTTCCGAGTTCATGGCGCTGCCGGCCTGAGGAATCGCAAACTCCGGCCTCGGGGATGAACGACGGGAGGAGTTCCGCCCGATCGAACTGCCGCCGGCGCACGCACCGGCCCAAGGAACACATCGGCCCCAGTGACACACGGACCCGGAGCGAGCTCCATCGGGGCCATTTCGCGCGGGATCGGCTTTCTTCTGCGTGAGCCCCTCGGCTGCGAATCGGTCAGATCCGATCGAGCGAGTCGATCCAGATGGCCATCTCCAGCAGGACGGCCCCCGAGGGATACTGCCCCCCCCGCCCCGACAAGATCGTGTGCACAACGGGAAACTTCTGATCGCGGAGAGTTTTGGCGGTCATCAGGACCAGGCGATGCAGCGGGTCACCGTCGGCACTGGTGAGGTGAAACTGCTGCCGCGATTCGGGCTCGTTGTCGGGGGGCGGACCGGGCAAAGAAATGGCCGACCCGACCAAGGCCCGGTAGAGCCCCCGGTGTTTGAAGCTCAGGCCGAATGCGAACATGCCGGTCCCGCCATGGGTATGCAGCACGGTGCGGGTCTTGTCGATGCGGTATTGCAGCTGGAACTGCTCGGTGAGGTCCTTGACGAACTCCCCTTCGTCGGGAGTCCAACCCGCGAGGTTCTTCGCTTTGGGAGCCAGCAGCACAATTCCCCATTCCTCACAATGGGTCTGCCACGCTTTCAGCAGGGCGGCCTCCATGGTGTCTCCCGGAGGATGCAGCCAGACCAGCAGCGAGTACTCAAAATCGGGGTTGTAGTCTTCGGGAACGAACGCCCAATACTCGTGGTCGTGCGCCTCGCTCTTCGCGGTGAAGCGACCGAGTTTGAGGTTCGGATCGGCCAACTCCTTCTCCCGAGGAGGTTGCGGAGAGGGGCGGATGTCGACCGGCACCGTGACCGGAGTGACACCGCTGGTGAGTGGCAGTTGCTTGGTCTCCCCCCCCCGTTGGACCGTGACGGTCAGCTTGTCTCCGGGACGCAGGCGCGAGATCTGGTCGGCCAAATCGTCGGCCCGGGTGACGGCGGTCCCCGCCACTTCGGTGATCTGATCGCCTCTTTCGATCCCTGCCTGAGCGGCGGGGCTCTCGGGATAGACATACCTCACCCCGAGCCCCTTGAGGTTGGCCTCCCCTGCCCCCGATCGCACGGGCAGTAGCCCCAGGAAGGGCAACTCGTAGGGCACCAGCTTGTCGGTCAGCACCAAATCGCGGGTCAGGCGTTCGCCGCTCCGTTCCACCGTGACCTTCACCGTGTCGCCGGCGTACTTGTTTCCCAGCACGTGTTTCATCTGGGCTTGTGAGCGAATTCCCCGCCCATCGAGTTCCACCAGCAGATCGCCATCCTTGAGCCCCGACTCAAAGGCGGGCGAGCCATACCGAACCCGATCGATCTGCGGTTTCTTCTCGTACAGGTCCTGTCCCTTGAGAGTCACTCCCATCAAGCCCGGGAACAGATCTTTGCCCTGCTTGAGACGCTCGAGTGCCGCAAAGACATTTTCGAGAGGAATCGCGAAGCCAATTCCCGAGTCGTACCACTCGACCCCCGCCACATCTCCGGTCGCCATGGGAGACAGGGGCACCAGCACCCCCATGACCCGTCCCTGCACATCCACCAGGGCTCCGCCATAGTTCACGGGCGAGACCTTGCAGTCGGTCTGGATCGCCTTGCCCCAAACCCGCCCCAGAGCACTCACAATTCCCAGTGAGACACTGGGGGTCTCGTCGAGCGATTTGCCCATCGCCAGGGCCCACTGCCCCACCTGGACTTCCGCCAGCGGAGCGGGGTTCGGCGGGACGAGATTGTCGGCCTCGACTTTCAGCAGGGTCAGCATCCGCAGGTGATCGGTCGCCACCCGCGTGGCCGGCAGCCGCCGACCATCCGCCAGGGTCACCAGAATGGTGGCCGGACGAGACAGGAAGTTGAACGCACTGGAGATGATGTAGCCATCGGCGGCCACCACGATGCCGGTGGTGGGGCCCGTCCCCAGCAAAACCTCCTGAACCCGATCAAGCCCCCCCACCGTCTCGATCTTCACGAGTGACGGGGCCACAACCGCCGCCGCCTGCCGCAGCGCCGCTTCTTCGCGGGCCTCGACGTCCTGAGCCGACACCGGCGCAGCCACGCCCCCGCCCCAGGCGATCAGGCAGCCCGTGGCCAATCCCCACAGCCAGCCACACAGCGTTGAAAACCGACACGATCCCGGCAGGGCAAGATGGGCAGTCATGCGGACAAACCAACTCCAAACGGACACCTGGAACAACTCGGGAATGCACTCTCAGTGATCGATTGTACCGCACGGCGGAGGCGACGGCTACCATTCTGGTTCGCTTTTTTCCGTAACATTCCCCGCCGCCAATGTGTTTAATGGGCAGGTTGGCACTCCGCCGACTTGTGCTCGATCCACCCCACACGGGAATTCTCATGCCAGTCCACTCGTCCTTACGCCCTGCCATGGGGGGCCTGTTGTTCTCTGTGACCATGTGCCTGGTCAGTGTTGCCGATGAACCGGTGCTGGTCGGCAAATCTCCCGATCAGCTCTTCGCCCAACTCGACAAAAACGGCGACGGCAAGTTGACCGCCGACGAAGTGGGTGACGAGTACAAGGCGGCCTTCGAGCAGATGGTGCGGCGGGGAGATAAGGACGGAGACCGGGTGCTGACCCGTGCCGAATTCCTGATGGCGTCCCGTCCGCAGTCCAAGGAGGAGCGACCGAAGCCCAGCGACAAGGCACCCAGCACGGAAAAACCCGCGCCGGCCCCGCAGTCGGCGACCGAAAAGCCGGCCGCGGAACAACCCCGCCCCAGTGCCGAGACTCCTCCCCCTGCTCCAGTGCAGCGGCCGCGTGAGGGGCGGATGGAGGGCCGTCCCGGGGCCGAGGGGAACTTCGAACCCGGCGCGTTTGTGCGGGGTCTCGACCGCAACGGCGATGGCAAGATCACGCTCGAAGAGCTGCCCGAACGCATTCGGGAGACCGCCAAGAAAGCCTTTGACGAGGCGGGCAAAGACGAACTGAGCCTTGAGGAATTCGGCACCGCCATGGGGCGCTCGATGCGCGGCAGTCTTCCGGGTGGTCAGGGAGGAGCCGGGCCCGGCATGCTGAACACCTTCCGTCAATGGGACCGCAATGGAGACGAGGCTCTGGAGCTCGAAGAGATTCCTGAACCGGTCCGCGAACGTTTCAAGCCGTTGTTCGAGAGGGCGCAGGTCGGCAAGATTCCGCTCGACCGACTCGGAGGAATGATGCGTCAGGGACGCGGGGAAGCGGGTTCTGAAGGACGGCCCGAAGGACGCGGCGGTCCGGGTGGCATGGGGTTTGGCGGCATGGGCGGCATGGGACCCGGTGGCATGCGCCAGCCCCCGTTGCTCCTCCGCCGGTTGGACCGCGACAGTGATGGCCGAATCTCGAAGTCGGAATGGGCCCAGGCAGCCGAGATGTTTGGCGAACTCGATACCAACCAGGACGGATTCCTGGATGTGGCCGAACTGATGGGGCGGCCCATGGGCGGTCCCGGTGTAGGCCGGCCCGGTGAAGGCCGACCCGAACGCCGTGACGACAGCCCCCGTCCCGAGCGGCCGCGCCGTCCCGAGGGAGACAATCCCAACCCTCAGTCCGCCCCGGCCGAAGCCGCCCCGGCCCCCCGTGACCCGCCCCGCGAAGCACCGCGGCGCGGGGCCGACGACGACAACCCCCGTCGCCCCCTGCGTCGGTTTGACACCGACGGCGATGGCAAACTGTCGAAGGAAGAGGCCCGCGGGCGTTTGAAGGAAAACTTCGACCGGCTCGACACCAATCGCGACGGCTACCTCGATGGCGAGGAAATCCGCAAGGCGCTGCGGGAACTCGGCAATCAACTGCAGCCGACCTCGAGCCGACCGGGAAAGAACGAGGCCTGAGTCGCCCCGATCGATCACCCACGGCAGTCCTGAAAACGGCCAGTCCCGCCTCCGCGGGACTGGCCGTTGTACTTGGTACCGGACCGATTTTGTCCGCGGGTTCAGTTCACCGGCTTCCCACGGGTGGCTGGCTGGCCAATTGAACCAATGCCTCCCGCACCTGGGCAATCTGCTCGGGAGTGACGGTGAGGTAACGGTGCCGACCCGAGTCGTTGGCCGCGAATTGCGTGACCTCGGCCTCGTCGACGGTGATGGTCCCCGCGGGAGACAGCCCAAAGTAACCCCGGGTCGGCCGCACGGCGTACAACACCGCCGTCAGGTCCCAGGTCTCTCGGTCGTAGGGCATCTTCTGGTACAGCCCGTACGCCTCGGCCAGGGGATGGTGGGGCACATAGCGGTAATCCTGTTCGATGCTGGCCGCCGGATACTTGATGGCCCGCCCAATTTCAAAACCGCTGGTGACGATGGGGGTGGGCCAGTCGGCATACACCTTGCGGGCCGCCGGCAGGTCGATGAAGACGTTGTATTCCTTGTGCCGTCCTTCGGCGGTGAACATCCCGGCCATCATCACCAGTTCCCGGCACTTGGCCTTCACGAGATCCACCCCATTGAGCGGAGAGATCTTGTCGGCCCCCGACTCGAGCAGTCGGGCCAGATTCGTCGAAAAGCCGACCACCACGATGGTCACCGCACCATCCTTGGCACGGGCGAGAGTTTCACGCAGCACCTGCACGGCGTCGGGGGCATCTTTCCCCGACCGCAGATCGTGGGGGTAACGCAGCCGGCCGTCGTCCATCGCCAGCGACGGCACGCGGATGTAGGCACTGTCTTCGGGGGTCTTGCCGTTCTTTACCACCCCAATCGGTGTACTGCCTCGGCCGTAGAAGGTGTTCACGAGGTCGACATACGGGCCGGCATACTCGTGGTCTTTGCTGACCGTCACCGCCAGCAGCCGGCATTCTCCGCGGGCCTGCAGGGCATGAATCACCCCCAGGGCCAGGGCGTCGTCGATGTCATTCCCCATGTCAGTGTCGAAGATCAGGTCGACCGGGGCCAGAGGCGACGCGGGAGGGGCCTTCTGAAACGCCTCCCCTTTCGCGTCGTGCTGCAGCTCGGTGTACTTCGCCACCAATTCCTCAACGGCGTCATTGCTTTCGTCGACATCGAGTTCCAGCCAATTCCCCTCGACGCCAGGCTTGGCGACCCGAATGCCCGCCGCCAGCCGGCCCCGGTGATCGCCCCCCACCCGGTCGGCGGCCAGCAGCGCGGCAACCAGCCGATCGGCCAACGAGCCCTGGGTCTCTTCATAAGCCCGGCCCATGGCAGTGATCACATCGCGACCGGCCAGTGTGTTTCCCTGGCAGGCATAGAAGCGACCGGTCATCCCGCCCCAGTAGCGGCTGTCTCCGGGTGCGGCCGTCGGGTTGAGATTGGCCGCCCGCCCTTTCATATCCACGATGGCCAATTGCCGCAGATCGCGCTGCCGGTCTTTCTCGAGCAGTTCCTGCAGGATCAGCTCGGGGGCTTTCCCTTGAGCCAGCTTCTCCAGGGCCAGCGGTCCAAACGCCGGGTTGTGATAGTGCTGGGTGCAGAAGGCTCCGACCCCGGCTTTCACATAGGGAACCACCTTGCCCACCGCCGGATACTTGCTGGCGACCGCCGCCCCCACCACGCCGGTTTCAGGGTCGACCGCCACGATCGAGAACGTGGCAATCTTGGTCGAATCTCGGGGTGGATTCCGGGCTGGCAGGTCGCGGGACGAGTGCGCTGCGTTGTTCTTCGCCTCTTGATCGTCCGCCATCACACTCCTTCCCGAGATACAGCACAGCAGGGGAACCAGCAACAGCAGGCCGCGCAGAATCATGGCAGTCACTCAGCGAACAAAGGGAGACAGAAGTGTCGTGGCAGTGCCCCGCCCTCGACAACTCTGGCGGTATATGCCACCCCGCCGCACATTGCAAACCTGCTGTGCCCGCGGGCGAATGCGAAGGAAGCCCGCAGCCGCCGTCCCCCTTCTGCGGCTTGGCGCGCCGCGAACCGTTTGGAAATTTCTTTCCCCCACTCTCTGGGCTTCGCCTCGACCCATCGACCGGTTGTGATATGATCCTTGGCAGCGGGCAAGCTCCCACGCGGGGGATGCCGAGTGGTCCTTTGTCAGTTCCAGGATGGGCGGTGCCATGCTGCAGATCATGGGTCGGCTTCCGAATCGCGACTGCCAGGGATTGTCGCGCCGCTCGTTTCTGGGGGTGGGCACAGCGGGGCTGAATGCGCTGGGAGTGCCGGGCCTCGGTCTCCCCTGGTTGCTCTCTCAACGGGCGGCCCATGCCGCGGCCCCCGGTGTGTTGCACGACCGCGCGGTCGTGCTGCTGTTCCTCCAGGGGGGACCTCCCCACATCGAGTTCTTCGACCCCAAGCCCCAGGCACCGGTCGAGATCCGCAGTGTGACCGGTGAGATCCAGACCCGGCACCCGGGCATCCTGTTCGGGGGAACTTTTCCCAAGCTCGCCGCGCTGGCCGATCGGTTCAGCCTGGTGCGGTCGTACGGCTCGGGAAACGCCGACCACACCTACGGTCGGGTGGTGAGTGGTGGCGAGGCCAATGCCCCATCCGCCAGTGCGATCTACGCCCGCGTGCGGGGCAACACCCATCCCGAAACGGGCATCCCCACCAATGTGCTGGTTTTGCCGGAAGCGGTCCGTGAAGGACTCAAGCTGCAGAGCAACTTCGAGACAGGAGCCCTCCCCACGCTGACCCAGGCCGGGGCTCTGGGAAGTGACTGTGTCGCCTTCAATCCCAGCGGCGGCGGGCAGCTCAAGCAGGATATGGAACTGCGGCTGCCTGTCGACCGCCTCGATGATCGCAGGTCGTTGCTGACCGGTCTCGACGCCCTGCGCCGAAACGCCGATCGTCCCGGACAGATGGACTCGCTCTCGTTTTATCAGCAGCAGGCGTTTGAGGTGATCACCCGTGGCGTCGCCCAGGCGTTCGACTGGCAGCGTGAAGACCCCCAGACCATCGCCCGCTACGACACCACCGGACTGTTCTCGATGGACGAATTGACCCGCTGGAACGACATGCGGCGGGCGTCGAACCTGTTGGGGCACCAGTTGCTGCTGGCCCGCCGGTTGTGCGAGGCGGGGTGTGGATTCGTCACGGTTTCCGATTGTGGCTGGGATTATCATGCCAACGGAAACAGCCCCAAAAACATGGCGGGGATCTACCCGATGGGGGGGCAGGTCGATCACGCCGTGGCGGCGTTCATCGAAGATGTCATCGCCCGCGGACTCGAACGGAAGATTCTGCTGATCGTCACCGGGGAGATGGGTCGCACCCCGCGGCTCAATGGGAATGGGGGGCGAGATCATTACGGAGAACTGACCCCGCTGTTGGTGTTCGGCGGCGGGCTGAGCATGGGACAGGTGGTGGGCCAGTCGGACAGTTACGCCACCAAGGCGACTTCCGAACCGTTCCGTCCCCAGCACCTGCTCGCAACAATCTTGAATGTGCTGTTCGACGTGGGGAAGCTGCGGCTGGAACCGAATGTTCCCCGCGATATTCTCAGGCGGGCCGAGGCCCACCCCCCCATCGCCTCGCTGGGTTTGGAGTAACCATGATGACGGCAAGATTCC
>JBKCTR010000745.1:0-10408 GCA_046318755.1 Planctomycetaceae bacterium | reverse complement strand
CAGCGAGGGCAGGCACTCCTCAAGTATCCTCATTTTTCCGTCGAGGCAATCACCCTCATCCATCCGCCTCACGTCGACCTGCCGGAAACGCTTCCGAAACGCCGGCAGGCCCTGGGAGCGCAAGGCACTGGTGAACTGGTTGGTGAGCTGCTCCGCCGTCAACAACAATACCTGCGGGGCCTGGGGATGACGCCGCAAAGCGTCTGCAATCCCCTCCAACAGGTGCGTCTTACCCACCCCTGTGGTTCCAAACAGGTACAAGCCCTGGCCAGCGGCGGCCCCTTCCGAGACAAACTGGGTCGCAGCGGCCAAGGCGACCTGCCCCCCCACCCCGGCGACAAAATCACCCAGTCGCGACAGACGGCGAACCGCGCCGGTCCGGGATCCTGCCGAATCGCCTCCCGACACCCCAGGTGTGACACTCGCTTCGGAGGATCCCCCAAATGCCGGCCTGGCGTTGCGCCGCGTTTGAGCTGGGGCGCTCGCTGCGGACTGGGCCGGCGGTCCAGCGACCGCGCCCGGCTTTTGCGGAGCACCGCCGGTTGGGCCGACCGGTTCAGACATCGGAATCGCAGCCACTTCCTGAACACGCACGACCGCTGCGTCGCCACGGAGTTCCCGGGCGATCTGCTGGAGAGGGGCGCGGTGACGCGTTTGGAGGACATTCATCAGGAACGAACTCGGAGCCAGGACCAGCAATTCATCGCCGTTCCAGCGGAACACGACCTCGCTACGTCTGAGCGCATCGTAGTGCCGCGCCCCCAATCGATCAATCAGCCGCTCTTCCAGCGCCCGATCGGTCGTTCGAGATTTCGGAAGGCCCGGCTCCCCCGCCGCTCCCTCCGACCTGCCCACCCCACCAAGATGTTCCACATCATTCGACTCGTCCGGAAATCCGGGTTGCATCGTGCCACCCCCAACCGGCCGCGCGCACCCCCAGCCGTCGAACAGCCGGCTCGCAACCTGGAGTCTTCCCTGGAACCTGCCCCGATGAGGGCGCACCGAGAGCCGCGCAGGCACTCAGCCCCTCATCAGAGAAGATGACGTAGGAAAACCGGTCGCGTGCCGCCGCCCGTTGCGAGGTCTGCCGCGTTCGGTATGACAGTCAGTTAAATCCACTTCCAATGCCACCGATCCGGACACCAGAAATCCCGCACCAAGGGACTTCACCGAACCGCCGTCACTGGCTTCCACTCACTCGGTGAGGCAGAAGATACCCCCGGGAAAGACGATGTCAAACCAGATTCGCACCCCTCCGCCAACCACTCGGCGGAGTGTCTGGATTCCTCCGCATTTCTTCATCAAAACAGACGCAGATTTCCTCGTTGAGAAAGTCGGGAAGTCAGCCCGCCACTGGGGATATCCTGTGGAATGGCCAGGTGGAAAAATCGTTGTGGCTCTTACAGACTGCCCCCGTTCTCCATTGCCACTCCGGTCTTGGCGGCCCATGGGTCCCCGCATCCCCGGTGATCGGAGTCGGGACCATGTACGCAATCCGTGCGTGAGGGATGTGATCATTCCAATCGATCGGCTGGAGCCGGCACAGAGGAGGTCTCGGCCAAAGAAATGCCGAACCGCTCAGTCACGTTCGCAGACCCTCAGGGCACGGCTCAGGGAGCCGCAAGTGGCGCGCCGCGCCACCTCGGGTTCAATCAGCAATTCCCCATCAACGACGCCGCTTGGGGAACCGAATCTGTCAGTTGTTGCGACGACGGTCCGAACGTCGCGAGGGGTCGGGTTTCTCAGCCGCCTTCACGATCTGGGACCAGAGCCCCCCCGTGGTCGACGGAGGAGCAGGATCCCGCTCACGCTCGGCAGCCCCGGTACGACGTGGCGAGGCGGGAATCACCTCGGGCTCCACAACCTCCTTTCCAGAGGTCGCCAATGCCGCCGCAGGATTGGTTTTGGGGAGCAGCAGTTTTTCCGTGATCCCCCACAAACTGGAAACGATGAAATACACACACAGCCCCGCCGGCACCCGATAGAACATGACCAACATGAAAATCATCATGATGTTCATGGTCTTCTGTTGGACGGCCTGTTCTTCATTGGCAGGAGGAGGGGTAAACAGTTTTTGCTGCACCATAAACAGCACATAGACAATCACCGGCAGCAGATTGAAGGTCGTCCAACCCACCCACGGCAACCGGAACGGCAACTGGGCCAATTCATCGGGGGCGGCCAAGTTCTCAAAATACAGGAAGGGCGCCATGCGCAAATCCACGGCATGGTTCAGCGACTGGTAAAGCCCGATGAAGATGGGCATCTGCAACAGGGCCGGCAGGCAGCCCAACTGAAACGGACGAACGTTGTTCCGGCGATACAGCTCGTGCATCTCTTTGATCTGCCGAGCCTGATCGTCCTTGTACTTTTCCTTGAGCGCCGCGACCTTGGGAGCGATTTCCTGCATGCGGGCCGCATTCTGCGCCTGTTTGATCGAAATGGGAACCATGATGGCGCGAACCAGAACGGTCAAGCAAACGATGGCAATGCCCCAACTTCCAGTGATCGACTGGAACCAGACCAACAGCTTCACCAGGCGGCGGGCTGTCCAACGGATCAACCGTCCCATTCCCAGAAAATTGCCGTAGTCGATGATCCCATCCGACAGAGGCGGCAACACCTCCTCCCGCTTGGGACCAACGAAGAATCCCAGTTGGTGAGTGGCGGTCGCGTCGGGACTTCCCGCCTCGCCCAGGGCCAATGGGACAGAGGTCAGCTCGACGGTGATTTCACTCGCATCGAGAATGGCCGCCTTGTCCCCCACGAGCGCTTGGCGAATCGACGAGAACGGAGGCTGCTCGAAGGCCTGACCGCGGGGACAGATCAATGCGGCAAAGTACTGGCAATCGAGACCGATGTACTGGACCGCGTTCCGCCATTCCTCGGTCTTCCCACCCGCAATGCTCTTCGCACTGAGAAGCTGATGATTGACCACCCCCGGTTTGTCGAGAAAGCCCGCCACCACGTCGCGATACTTCGACGTATTCTCCACGTTTTCCAGCACCAACCCGGTGGGGCCCTGCAAAACGTAGTTGATGCTCCGCGGCTTGGGAGTCAGATTCTGAAAACTCAGGTCGCAATCGAACTGGTAGGCGGCCGCCTCGGGATTCTCTGCCGCCGGGTCGACCTTCCACACCCGATAACGCTTTTCGATCCGCAAACCGTCCACTTCAATGGCGAACAGTGCCGATTCATGCGGCGCTTCGGCCGGTTCCACTTTGACCAGTTCCCAGTTCACCAGCCGCAGCCGGGCATCCACCTGTGGAACATCCAACTCGAGACTGCGGGGACGGATGCCATTGGCCCCCAGCACATCGAGGGGCACATGAGGCTTTTGCAGCGACACGAGCTTCGCATCCGCCATCGTGACCCGCTCGACCGCCGCCCCCTGCGAATTCAACAACACGCTCTGCCGATAACCCGAACTGGGGTCATCGGACCCCAAGACGACGGTTCGCGACGGATGCCTGGGAACTGCGCGCACAGTTTCGGGAACAGCCTCAGCCTGCGGCACCTCGGGACCAGCCTGAGGCGGGCCCCCGTCGTCTTCGACAACGGGAGAAAACTCTCCCTGACCCAACAGCGGAGTTGTTTCTTCGGAGGAAGAGGGATTGGGAACCGCCTCGGGGTTCCCGTCGATCGGCTCGACGACTTGCTCCGGCTTGGGACGGGGCGGAACCAGGCGGGGGACCACCAGGGTGTACCAAGCCCCCACCACAATCATCGACAACACGGTCGCCACAAGTAGGCGCTTCTGCTGATCCATGGCCACTCACTGCCTGTTCAAAGTTTCCGGGGCCACGCGTTGGCTAGCGCCCGTCGAGCAGCCGATCCCCGAGGTAATTGTCCAATTCGGGAATCGCCAGAATCTTAGCTCGTGTCGCCTCGACATCGTAGGGGACACGTTGAAAGACCACCTGACCCGAATCATCCAGGATAACATAAGACGATCGCGGATCCCCGTTCCGTGGCTGGCCCACTGAGCCCACATTGATCAGGAGTTTCTCTTGACCAAGAGAATAGCGAAAGTCGCATTCCTCAGGACGCAGGAATCTCAGAGACTCGGTGAACACCCCAGGCACATGCGTATGTCCCTGGAAGCAGTACTTCGAAACCAACCCAAAAATTCGCTCCATTTTCCGCTGATTGTAGATGTCATCCGGGAAAACATATTCGTTCAGCGGATTGCGTGCTGACCCATGCACGTACAACAGATCCCCTTCGCGATGGAAGCGGGGCAACTCTCCCAAGTATGCCCACCGCCGTTCATTGCCTCGGGGATCCCCCTTCTCCAACTGTTCGCGAGTCCAGAAAATGGCCCGTTCAGCCCCTTGATTGAATCCCTCGGGATCGAACAGCGCTCCTTGATCATGATTACCCAACAGGGTCATCTGGCAGTGCTTCATCACCAGATCGATGCATTCCCGGGGATTCGGACCATAGCCGACAATATCCCCGAGGCAATAAATCTCTGTGATTCCCTTGGCACGAATGTCAGTCAAGACCGACTCGAGCGCTTCGAGATTCCCGTGAATGTCGCTTAGGATCGCTTTCAAACGCTTCGTGCCTTCGTGACCGAACCAACCGTCTCCAATTCGCCGTCTCCACGTCGCCCGGAACCTTCTGCCTCAGCGACTTTTCCGTCAACGAACCTCAACGTAAGGCTAAGACACGACTTGCATTGACGTCAAGCATCTTCCCCAGTTTCCCCTCGCAGAACCCATCTGCCCACCCGGGGGAGCAGACTGGGCTTCCCAACCGCCGACCGGTATCCTTCCCCGAAAGTTCCCTTCGCTCGCTGAAAAGGCCTCCAGTGCCACTCCTCCTCTGGACCGGTCCAAACATGCAACTCCGCTCTCTCCACCGCTGGCTTCTCGCTGTTCTGGTCGCACTGGGGCTTCCACTGAGTCCCCTTGCGGTCGAAGGTGCTGACCACCAGCTTAACGGCCAGAAGTTCACCCTCCCCGAGGGATTCACAATCGAGGTGGCCGCCGGGACCCACCTTGTCGAGCGGCCCATCAGTGTGGATTTCGACGAACGCGGTCGGTTGTATGTGACCGAATCGTCCGGCACCAACGACAAGTCCGAGATCCAGTTGGCCAACCGCCCCCATCGGATTCTTCGTCTGGAAGACACCGACGGCGATGGGGTGTATGACCACCGAACTGTGTTTGCCGATCAGTTGATGTTTCCCGAGGGGGCTCTCTGGCATCAGGGAGCGCTGTACGTTTCCGCCCCCCCCAGCATTTGGAAACTGAGCGACACCGACGACGACGGCGTGGCGGATCGACGTGAGGAATGGCATGCCGGGGGAACACTGGGGGGCTGCGCCAATGATCTGCATGGTCCGTTTTTGGGACCAGACGGGTGGATCTACTGGTGCAAGGGGGCCTGGGCCGAGCAGACCATCGAACGCCCGGGACGTCCCCCTTTCGTCACCAAGGCCGCGCACGTTTTTCGCAAACGTGTCGACGGCACAGGCCAGGAGGCCGTGATGACCGGCGGGATGGACAACCCCGTTGACGTCGCCTTTACAGCTGGAGGCGAACGAATCATCACATCAACATTCGTGCAACATCCCGGCGGGGGGTTGCGGGATGGCTTGCTGCACACTGTTTATGGCGGGGTATATGGGAAAGATCATGCCCCAATCGAGTCCGCGCCCCGAACGGGCGATCTCATGCCGATCCTGGTCCACCTGGGAGCGGCCGCCCCCTGCGGACTGATCCGTTACGAATCCAATGTGTTCGGAGAAGACCATCGCGACAACCTGTTCGCCTGCCTGTTCAACATGCACAAGATCACCCGCCATGAGCTGACTCCCGAAGGGGGCAGCTTCGCGGTAAAAACCAGCGACTTTCTCGTGTCAGACAGTCTCGACTTCCACCCGACCGATGTGCAGGAAGACGCGGACGGCAGCCTGTTGGTGATCGACACTGGTGGCTGGTACAAGCTCTGCTGCCCCACATCGCAACTGTGGAAGCCCGACGTGCTGGGGGCCATTTACCGGATTCGTCGGACTGGTGCTCCGGTCATTCCCGACCCCCGCGGCCGGAGAATTCCATTCACGAAGTTGAAGGATGGTGCCGCTCTGGCACGGTTCTTGGCCGATCGGCGTCCAGCGGTCCAGGCGCGGGCGACGGCCGCGCTGGTCAACCTGGGAGAGCCGGCTGTTCCTGCACTTCATGCTCAACTCCTCGATTCCAATCCCCGGGTCCGACTGCGGTCGGTCCGAGCCTTGTCGGCAATGGCCGAAAAACTCGCCAGCACCTCCTCTGCCGAGTCTGCGTTGGCGGCACTGCGGCTGGCGGCGGAAGACAGCGATGAAGTGGTCCGCCAAGCTGCGGGGCATGCCCTGTCTCTCGCCCGGGATCCCGGGGCCTTGGACGCTCTGCGGAGCCTGTTAAAGTCTCCCTCGCCCTCGAATCGACGCGTGGCTGCGGAAGCCTTGGGACGCCTCGCGGCTCGCGAGGCGATCCCTGCCTTGCTCGAAGCCGCAGCCGCCCCCCCAGCAGACCGATTTGTGGAGCACTCGGTAACCTATGCCCTGCTGGAAATTGCCGCTCCGCGGGAATTGCAGGAATGGCTTTCCCAGGATCCCGAGCTGACCCGCCTCGAACCCCGTGCAGTTCGGGCCGCGTTGCTGGCGCTGGAGCAGATGTCAGAGGGAGGGCTGACAGTTGCACCCATTTTGCAACTGCTGCGAAGTGATGACCCGGTTTCGCGTGAAACCGCCCTCTGGATCGCGCGCCGACACCCGGAATGGGGGGCTGACATGGCGGCCCAGTTGGGCGAGATGCTGCATCAGGTTCGAGATCTGGAAGACGAACCCGCGAGAGCGCGGTTGCGGACACTGTTGGTGGGACTTTCCCGCTCTCCACAGGTCCAGCAGTTGCTGGGGGAACTGGCCGTCGCAGAAACCACCCCACCCCTCGGCCGGTCGGTCATTTTCGAGGCGATGCGCGACTCGGGGTTGAAGCCGCTCCCCGAGACTTGGGTTCGCAGCCTGGTCTCCTCGCTTTCACGTGACGACAACCAGTTGCGAGACGAGACCCTGCAGGCGCTCCGCAGCCAGGCAATCCCTCCGGAGCAGGCGGCTTCAGTCACCGAAGCTCTGCTGAGTTTGGCTCGTCAAGCGAATGTCCCTGCTTCGTTGCGTCGCCAGGCGCTGGCCGCCGCGCCAGGGGGCCCCGGCCCACTCGATGCCGATCTGCTTACCTTGGTCACCGAACCCTTGACCGGGGATGCACCGGTTCCCGATCGCCTCGAGGCGATCGAAATTCTGCAGCGAACCCCACTCACACTCGAACAACGGAAGGATCTGACCCGGTTCTTGAGTGATCTGGGGCCTCTGGAAGTGGATCGCCTGCTGGGCATCTTTCGGGATCAGACCGATTCCGAATTGGGCCGCGCAGTGATCGAATCCCTGCAGGCCTCGGCAGCACTGTCCAATCTGCGATTGGATGCCGTGCGCAGCACTTTCGGAAAGTTCCCGGAGGAAATCCAGGGGGCCTCACAGTCGTTGCTGGACCAGATCAATGCCGAAAGCGGCAGACAGCGAGAGAAATTGGCGGCGCTCCTGGAGCGGCTGCGGCCCCTGACGGGAGATGTGCGACGGGGCCAAGCGGTCTTCCACAGCAACAAGGCCGCCTGCTCGACCTGCCACGCGATGGGATACCTTGGAGGAGTCGTCGGGCCTGATCTGAGTCGGATTGGAGGGGTGCGGAGTGAACAGGACCTGCTGGAATCGATTCTGTTTCCCAGCCTGTCGTTTGTGCGGAGCTACGAGCCGGTGATTGTCGCGACCCGTGATGGCAAGACGGTCTCCGGCAACATCCGCTCGGAAGGGCCCACTGGCGTGGTGCTGACGACGGGTCCTCGCCAGGAAGTGCGCATCGACCGGGAGGAGATTGAAGAAGTCCGTCCGGGAAATGTGTCGGTCATGCCTTCGGGACTGGATCAGCAGCTTTCCGATCAGGATCTGGCCGATCTCCTGAGCTTTTTGAAGGGGGCCAAGTAGGTGCCGCCATACTGAAACCCCGGTCTTCCCGATCGGGTATAATCATCGACGTTGTTCCGTTTCGCAGACCCACAACTGTCCAAAAGTTCAATCACGACGGTTGCAGCGCTCTGTTCCCCTGTTTCCTGGGTGTGTTTCATGCTGGCCCGCATTCGCTGGATGTTCGTGTGGACTGTGGTTCTGGGGCTGGGGATGTTCCCCGCTGTCGGCCGGGGCGAGTCGGCCCCTAATGACAAGCGCCTCCCCAAGGGAACTGTGGCGTATATGTCGATCCGGAATATGACCGAGTTCCGGACGAAATTCGGACAGACGATGATGGGTCAGATGCTGGCCGATCCTGCCATGCAGCCCCTGATCAACAGCATTCAGGGTAAGCTGGCCGATAGTCTCGAGAAGCTTCAGCGGGAGACAGGCTTTTCGGTCAGCGAGTTACTCTCGATTCCCGAGGGGGAAACGACCCTGTCGGTCACTCTGGGACCCAACGCAGGACAATTCGCCTTGACCACGCTGATGGACTTCACGGGGCGGGACGAGTTGTTCCAGAAAGTGCTCGAGCGGATGCACCAGGAGATGGAGAAAAATGGCATCGCCCGCGTCGAGGAGGAGATTGAAGGGACTCCCGCCCAGCTGATTCGCGTCCCGGCGGACGAATCCCCAGTCAAGGTGGTTCCGGCTTACGTGGTGAAGGACAAAACCTTCATTTTCTCGACGCATACCGATTCTCTGAAAAGCGTCCTCGCCCGCTGGGGAGGGGACCATGACGAAACCCTCGCCTCGAGTGACACTTACCGAGCCATCCTCGACCGCTGTCGCGGAGAATCTGACTCGGCCCCCCTGATGACCTGGTACGTCGACCCTTTGGCCATTGTCCGGGGAGGACTCTCGGTCGATCCCAACATGGCCTTTCAGGCGGCAATGGCGATGGGGGTCATGCAACAGATCGGAGTCGACAAGCTGAAGGGCCTGGGGGGCACCTCGGATATGGCGGTTGGGGATTTCGACAGTTACTCACGAACCGTTCTCTTCGCCGACTCGTCGGCCAAGGGAATCATGAATCTGATGCAATTCGACGAAGGGGCCGCTGGTCCTCCGGCCTGGGTCACCAGCGATGTTCTCTCGTTCTCATCGACCCGTTGGAATCTGGAAAAGGCCTACAACACAGTTGAGTCTCTGGTCGACATGTTCGCCGGTCCGGGAACCACCTCCCGGCAACTCGATGAACTTGCAGAAAACGCCGAGATCGGCAATCTGCATCTGAAGAAAGACCTGATCGACCAGATGACCGGTTCGTACGTCTCGGTCACGGACCAGGTGGGTCAAGGCAGCGAAGCCCGCGTCCGGATGTTGTGGGCATTCGAACTGCGGAATGCCAATGCGATGAAGGGAGTCTTGGCGCGAATTGCCGGGATCGAAGGTTTCCCCGGAACCCAGCGCGACTTTCAAGGCGAGACCATTTATGAATTCACCATTCCCGAAGGGGCCCTCGAAAACCTGGGAGTTCCCAACCTGACCCGGCTGCAGGCGGGTGGAGCGGACAACTCGGGAGAACAGACTGTGGGAATGGCAGTGGCGGACCAGCGCATGTTGCTGGCTGTCGACGTGACCCTGCTGGAGAAGGTGATCCGTGGCCCTGGCGACCGCGAACTCTTGTCGGCGTCACCGGTCTACAAAAAGGTCGCGGAGCGATTTCCCGCCCGTGCCGCGTCAATTGGCTTCAGTCGAGGAGACCTGCAACTTGAGTCGCTGCTCGAGACGTTGAAATCGGGCATGCTGCAACAAGCCACTCAGGGTCAGTTGGACCTCGAAATCGATCCCGCCCTCCTCCCCTCGGCCGAAGTGCTGAAAAAGCACACCGCACCCTCGGGAAGCTACATGGAGTCGGACGAAAAGGGCCTGCGCTGGACCAGCTTCCAGCTACGCAACTGAACGTCGAAGCGTGACCCGCCGGGATCTGGTGCCACCATCTCTGTGTCCGGGCCCGGCAGGCCATGACGCTGTTCATTGACTGGCTTTCCAACGCGTTTTGAACCCGGGGAGCAGGCCTCTCGTCTGCTCCCCGGCCGATTTTCCGAGGCCCGCAAAGTGCAGCCTGGCTCGTGCGGACGGCTGTCGCCAGGCCTATCCCCGGCGAGCCGTTACTGAAGTTGGCTTCGGCGTTGTCGGCACGAAGTTATCTCACGGCGGACTTCTTCCGTTGTGCCGGCCCGCACACCAGCCATGATGCAATTCAAATCAGGGCGGAAATGGGACGCCCGTCCGACAGAATTGGAATGGGACGTCCTGAAAAATCGAGGATGTTCTGGTGCGGATCGATTCCCAGATGCCGGTACACCGTCGCCAACAGATCCTGAGGAGTAACAGGGTCGGCAATGGGATATTCCGATC
>JBKCTR010000744.1:0-2963 GCA_046318755.1 Planctomycetaceae bacterium | reverse complement strand
TCTGCTGCTGGTAAGCCGCCGAGTGCACGATCAGCCGGTGCATCTGTTTGATGCTCCAACCCTCCGCAACAAACCGCGCCGCCAGCCAGTCGAGCAGTTCGGGATGCGAGGGGCGCGCTCCCCGCGTGCCGAAGTTGTCGCTGGTGGAGACAATCCCCCGATCGAAATGATGCTGCCAGATGCGGTTCACCATCACCCGTGGCATGAGGGGATTGGCGGGATGGGCGATCCAGCGGGCCAGCTCCAACCGGCCACTCGAGACCTGTTGCGGATCGATCCCCGCCGACGAGTCCGTTTCCGGAAGCGAAACGACCTGCAACGCCCCCCGGCGGACCACTGGGCCCAGGGTGAAGCGGTTCCCGCGCAGATGCACTCGCAGGTTCTTCGGAACCGAATCGCGCGGAGCCATCACCGTCACCGCCGGCTGCCCTTCGGCCTGCGGTACATCGAACTCCCACCACATCGTGGCGTTCCGGTTTTCATCCATGAACGGTTCGGTGCTGCGGAAGACCCCGGCCAGGGCGTAATAGTCGCTCGCCCGAATGGCATCGAACTTGTGGTCATGGCAGCGGGCACACGCCACCGTCAGACCCAGCATCGCCCGCCCCGTCACATCGATCTGGTCATCCACAATGTCGAGCCGCGACTGCTCTTTGTCGGTCTCGGCCAACGCCTTCGGTCCCACCATCAGATAGCCGGTGGCGACAATCCTCCGCGTCCGCTCGGCTGGGGTCGCCGCTCCGGGCAGCAGATCTCCCGCCAGTTGCTCAATGAGGAACTGGTCGTACGGCAGATCGGCATTGAAGGCGTCAATCACGTAATTGCGGTACCGCCAGGCGTAACGCATCACGGCATTGGCGTCGTTGGCGGTCGACTCGGCGTACCGCACCAGGTCGAGCCAGTGGCGGGCCCACCGCTCGCCATATTGGGGCGATTGCAACAGCCGCTCGACCACCCGCTCGTAGGCCTGGGGTGAAGTATCCGACAGAAAGGCCTCCGTCTCGGCGGGCGTGGGTGGCAGACCGATCAGATCGAGAGTGACCCGCCGCAGCAGGGTTCGTCGGTCGGCTGGGGGGAGCGGACGCAGTCCACGGTCTTCCAGCGACCGCAAGACAAACCGGTCGACTGGTGTCTGTACCCAGGCCGCATCTCGCACCATGGGTGGCTCCATCGCGCGCACAGGCTGATAGGCCCAAAACTGGCGTTCGTCGTCCGTGAATTCGGCCCGCTCCGCGAGGTCGACCACCCCTTCCCACAGAAAACCGTACTTCTCTGCCAGATGCCGTTCGAGTCCCTGCCTGTGGATTTCCGAGAGAGCCGTGTTGTAGATCAGCACCTCTCCCAAGTCGCCCTGAATGGGTCCACAAAAACCCAGGGCCTTTCCGAGAAACACCCCCACATCACTGCGATGTTTCAGATCGAGAATCTCATCCCGCCCATCGAGCCCACCGGCCGAATTCACCAAAGGCTGGCCATTCACAAACACCTGGGTGGTCTGCCGTGTGGGCCCCGGGCGCTTCACGATCGTCAGCACCAGGCTCTTTCCATAAAGCGGAGCGAACGACCCACGCCCGGGAAAGACGTCGTGGCCAAACCCACCCGCGAAATCGAGCGAGTGGTCCTGCGTACGGTCGATCTCAATCAGAGCGGCCAGGGGACGTCCCGGATCGCTCCCATGCGCCGGATCTCCCACACACAACACACAGTCATGGCTGGAACCGGCTTCATGCCGTTGCAGGCTCATCACCAACACCAGCGTCAGGGCAGCATCTCCAGTGACGGGAATCGGGTTTCCAGGGGAAGTGGCCAGCCCCGTGGTGGTCTCGAACCGCACAGCCGGCCGACCCATCAGTGTGCTTTGCGGAATGAACTTCCCCGGGCCTCCCACCCCGCCCGGGCGAATCCCCTTCGTCACGGAGAGATCGCGGCCGTTGGGGGATTGGTCGGGCCACACCGAGACCGCTTCTCCATCGGCCAGTGCCAGACTGTCGGCCCGCAACCACAACTGCAAACCCTCAGCCAATTCCGCGGCGTCGGGAGTCAATGCCGGTTTTCGAGGGGCGGGGCCCACTTCGGGAACTTCGCCCGCAGGCTCGGAACGGCCCGTTTTGGGCCAGGGAGCCCCCACGGCAATCCACTCGCGCAGGGCCTCAATCTCGGCTGCTTTCAAGCGGCCGTCGGGAGGCATCTTCAGTCCCCCCGTCTGTTCAACCGCCTGCAGCAACAGGCTCTCTTCTGGCTGACCCTCCACCAAAGCTGGCCCGGTCTCGCCCCCCTTCACAATCCGCTCGCGGCTGTCGAGCCGCAACCCCCCCCGGGCCTTTTCGCCGGAATGGCATTTGTGGCAGCGTTCAACCAACACAGGCCGCACACGGCGTTCGAAAAACGCCTCATCGATCTCGGCTGCCTGGATGGCCCCGATGACACCGCACGCCAGCCAGACCGCGACGGCCCCACCCAGCGCCAGCACACTCCCGCGACTTGATCGCCGCTGCCAGATCCGCACCCGAGTTCTCTCCCAAGTCGCCCTGAAGACCACACACAACCGCTTCCCCGAACGCATCAACCGCGCTCTATGCGAACGTGATCGTATGTCGGGCGGAATGGAAGGGTCAAGCTGTTCGCAACCGTTCTCAGTTCGTCGCGACGGTTCCCTTCCGTGGGGCCGCCAATTCCCCCATCGCACCCCATTCGCGAAGCATGCCACGTCGTCACCGGTACCATCACCCAGTCAGATGGATCGGAAACCAGAGGAGTTCACTCAACCGGTTTGGCGACAGGTCGGTCTGGCGGGTACCATAGAAGTCCCGGATGTTTCGACTTTTCATCCCCCAACCCGCCCGGACTGGAGCCCCTATGCTGCCCCCTGCTCGTGAAATTGGACGACGGAGTTTCCTGCGCACCGCCTCTCGGGCATCGGCTGCCGGTTTGTGGCTTGGTTTCTGGCACACTCCAGGGGCCTT